>DATGCY010000672.1:0-4144 GCA_035311385.1 Candidatus Methylomirabilota bacterium | reverse complement strand
GTCCTTCCTCAACTGGCGCCCACTCTCCTACGCGCTGCTCAAGAACATCGTTCCAGACTTTCCGCTCTGCAATAAATCCTTCAACCAGTCGTATTCTGGCAATGACCTCTGAATCGGGAGCGTACTTGCGTGGCCCCCAAGAAGGATGGATGGCTCGCGTTAACTCTCACAGATTCCCCGCGATCCACGATGTATCGGGGGCAGAGGCGATCGTGGGGAGCAGCATCAGTGTCACAACGATCGGAAGAACGATGTAGATCGCTCGGCCTCTAGAACGGCATCGCCTACTCGATTGCATCCTGGTGCTGCGGGCATCTAAAGCTTCCCATCGCCGAGGAGAAGCGCGAAGAAGATAGATGCCTAATGAGCTCGCTGTCGAGGAGAATGCCGGCAAAGCACACATGAGCCCACGGCCGGGTCTTGTCGCGTCCTGGGGCCGCCTGGCTTGGCTGACTGGGGGTCCTGCCCGAATCCCGGGCCGGTTCTGGCCATGCGGCTGCGTGAACAAGCGGCGGAGTTAGTGGACAAGACCGTGCTGTCGCGCGTGCTGTAACTCCCCGTCAGCGCCGCGCTCCGCGATCACTCCCACCGCATTCCCACCACGCCTGGGATCGCCAGGCAGCCAGGCGCGAGCCCTCGACCTCGACGAGGAGCGCCGGGTTGGCGCTGGAAAGGGCAGAGACGTCGACGCACTTTACGCGTTGCGGGCTTCGCAAAGGTGACCGCGTTGTAACTTACTGAGGTTCATGCCGGTATTGCCTGGTTCAGGATTTGCACTCCTGATGCCAGCAGTTTCATGGGCCACCAACAATCAAAGGAGACGAGCATTGTGATGAGAAAGCATCGAAGCGTCGGGACGACATCTCCCTCACTACCAGTCAGGATGAGCTGACACGGGAAGCAGCAGGAAAACAGCGAAGAAAAACCGTGGAGGCGCATTCCCGGCCGATCCGAAACAGCTGCAGAGCCGCCGGACTGATCGACTGCGGAGCGACTCCACCGGCAGATGGGTTCACCTGATGTCCTTATACGATTCCCCTGTTCAATGGCCTTGTTCCCTGCCGGCCGGGCCCGCTATGCTTCTGACCATGGCCGCGACCGACAGCGCGACTCTCCTCCGCGCGAACCCGATCTTCGCCGGGATTCCTGCGCCTGAGATCAACGCCCTCGCTCGGTTGGCCACCGAGGAAACGCATGCCGCGCGGGCCTTCGTGTTCATGGAAGGCGATGCCGCGCGATGGCTCTACATCGTCCGCTCCGGCCACGTCAAGATCGTCCGCCACTCGAAGACGGGCAAGGACGTGGTGCTGGAGCTCCTCGGTGCCGGCGAAGTCTTCGGCGGGGTAGCGGTGTTGGAGAAGCGGCCCTATCCGGCCGCCGCGCAGGCGACCGAGGCGACGACCGTCCTCAAGCTCCCGGCCGAGCCTATCCTCGCGCTCGCCGAGCGGCACCCGCGCTTCGTCAGGGAGATGGCGCTCATGATCGGCCGCCGCCTGCGCTCCGCGCACGACTCCGTCGAATCGCTCGCGGTCGACCCCGTCGAGGCACGACTCGCCCGCACGCTGCTCCGGCTCGCCGAGCGGGAGGGCAAGACCGGAACGGGCGGCGTCACCCTGCCCTTCCACCTCACGCGGCAGAGCCTGGCCGACATGTCCGGCACCACGGTGGAGACAGCCATCCGCGTCGTGAGCAGGTGGCTCAAGGACGGGCGGCTGAGCGAGGCTGGCACGCGGCTCGTGCTCACGGATCCTGAGGCACTTCGCGAGATGGCCGACCGCGTGGTCGAGTAGCCTGCCCCACTCGTACGTCGCACCAGCAAGACTCGCTCGCTGACCACTCTCGCGGTTTTCCCTTCTCTCGTCGGCTATGACCGGGATCATAACTGCGCCCGCCGGGCAGCGATAGCGTAAGGCCCGAGGAGGACGGCCATGACTCACGAATCCAGATCCGACGCCGCTCACGGAAACCTCAATCCAGACGACACGATCGGCAACATTGTTCATCGCCACGCTGGTGTCATGGAGGTGCTGGACGCGATGGGCGTCAATCACTGCTGCGGCGCACACCTCACGGTGCGCGAGGCCGCCGCGCTCGCCGGCCTTTCCCCCGATCAGCTCCTCGCTGCTCTCGAGCGATGCTCCGGCGGTGATCGGATCCAGCTCGATGTGCGAGGTCTCGAGCCGCCCCAGCCGATGGTGCGGGTGCTCGAGGCCCTCGACAGGCTCGCGCCGGGGGCCGAGCTCGAGGTGCGTCACGATCGCCGGCCGCTGCTCCTGTATCCGCAGCTCGATGCGCGTGGCTACGTCCACGAGACGGACGAGCCGGAGCCAGGCCTGGTCCGCATTCGTATCCGGAGGAGTGGAGGCTGACCATGGGCGGCAGGCAGGGCCCTGGGCTCGGCCCGTCTCCGCTCATCCCTCTGGCCTACCTGCTGTGCGCCGCCGTGGCGTTTCTCGTCGCCACGGCCGGCGTCGTCTGGCTCGCGCCGGAGATGGCCGGGCACTATTACCACCCGAAACTGATTGCCCTTACGCACACGGTCACGCTCGGATGGATCACGATCGCGATCATGGGGGCGAGCTACCAGATCGTTCCGATGGTCCTCGAGCGGCCGCTCTGGAGCGCGCGCCTCGCTCGGTGGCAGCTCGTCCTCCTGGTGACGGCAGTATCCGGGATGGTCGCGCATTTCTACCTCGGCACCTGGCCGGGCCTGGCCATGGCGGCCGGGCTGCTGGCCGTGGGGGTGGCGCTCCATATCCTGAACATCGGGCTCAGCATGCGAGGCGTCGAGCGCTGGACGTTCACAGGGCTTCTCGTAGCGCTGGGCCACGGAGGTCTCGGGGCGACCGTTCTGTTCGGGCTGGTCCTAGCCATGTACCACCTGGGGGCGATCCTGCCCGCTGATCTCTTTGCGACCCTGCACGCGCACGTGCAGCTTGCGCTGCTCGGGTGGGTCGCGCCGATGATCCTTGGTGTGGCTGCGCGTGTGTACCCGATGTTCCTGCGGGGACCTGGGCCGGGGCGCCGCGCCAGCATCGCCCAGATCGTGGGGCTGTGTCTCGGCGTGCCGTCGGTGGTGGCGGGGCTCATCGCAGCGCACTGGCTCGTCCCCGTCGGCGCGGTCGCCGTGTCGCTAACCGGGCTGAGCCACGCGGGATGGGTGCTCCGCACGATGCGCCGCCGGCAACGGCCACAACTCGGCTGGGGCCTCCGATTCGCGCTCACCGGCACGGCGTTCATCGCGCCGGCCATTGTGCTCGGCGTGGGTCTCGCCACTGACCAGCTCTCGGGGCCGCGAGCGGCACTCGCTTACGCCGTCGCCATCCTCGGCGGCTGGGTCTCGCTCACGATCGTCGGCATGATGCTCGAGATCGTGCCGTTCCTTGTCTGGTACGAGGCTTATGCCTCGCGCGCAGGCCGCGAGCCGGTGCCCGCGCTCGCGGAGCTCTCGTCACCGCGCCTCGAGGCATTCACGTATGCATCCCTGGTGAGCGGCATGACGCTGCTGATGGGCGCTGTTCTTGTAGGCGAGGCCGCCTGGATCCGCATTGCCGGATGCCTTCTCCTCTCGGGGGGACTGGCTTTCGTCGCCTCCCTCTGCCGCATGGTTCGCCATCTCGATCCCCGTCTGGCGGATATCGCCGGCTCTATGACGGCGGTCATACCCCCGCGACCATGATCCGTCGCACGCTGGGCTCGTCGCGGAGAGGTCGGCGCTGACTCCCCGGCTGGCGCGTAGGGAGCGAACGGAGAAGGAGGGCTGAGCGATGAAACGAGGACTGACGCTGGTGACGACGGTGGCTGTCGTAGGTCTTCTCGCGGGAGGCGCCGTGATCTGGCAGAGCCAGGCCCGCGCGAAGGGAGGCGAAACGACACTGCCGGAGGTCAAGGCAATCCTTGCCTCGGCCCCGCAGGTACCTCCGCCGGTGGACCGAGCCGGAAACGCACGGGTCATCGTGGCGCTCGAGACCACCGAGGTGAAGGGCACCCTCGCCGATGGCGTGCAGTATACCTTCTGGACGTTCGGAGGCACCGTGCCGGGCCCCTTCATTCGTGTACGCGTGGGCGACGTGGTGCAGATCCGCCTGAAGAACGGCGCGACGAGCCTGCATCCGCACTCCATCGACCTGCACGCCGTCACGGG
>DATGCY010000671.1:0-3287 GCA_035311385.1 Candidatus Methylomirabilota bacterium | reverse complement strand
CCGAGGGGACACCGGCTCACGTGCAGCAGGACGCCAACGTCATCAAGGCCTACCTCGGCGAGGACGTGGAGGTCGCATGACGCTGCCGCAGATGCTCGCCGCCCACGCCCGGCGCTACGGCCGCGGCAAGGTGGCGTTGCGGGAGAAGGAATTCGGTATCTGGCAGGAAGTCGGCTGGGTGGACTACGCGGCGCACGTCCGTGCCGTCTGCCTGGGGCTGGAGTCGCTCGGTCTGCGGCGCGAGGAGACGCTGGCCATCATCTCCGGCAATCGGCCGGCATGGCTCTACACCGAGCTGGGCGCCCAGGCCCTGGGCGCGATCCCGGTCGGGATCTACGTCGACAGCCTCGCCGAGCAGACGCGCTACATCGTCGAGCACAGCGAGGCGCGGATCGTGATGGTGGAGGATCAGGAGCAGGCGGACAAGGTCCTCGGCGTCCGGGCCCAGCTGCCGCGACTGGAGCGGATTGTGGTCGACGACATGCGTGGGCTGGAGGACTACCGCGAGCCGCTGCTGATCAGCCTCGAGGAGCTCGAGCGCCTGGGGCGCGAAGCCGACGCGCGCGACCCTGGCCACTACGACGCCTTGCTCGAGCGCGGCATGGCGGACGACGTGGCGCTGCTCGCCTACACGTCCGGCACCACCGGGGCGCCCAAGGCCGCGATGCTGACCCATCGCAACCTGGTGGCGATGGCCACCGGCGTGACGCAGGTCGACCCCGTGCGCGACACCGACGACATCGTCTCCTTCCTGCCGTTCTCGTGGGTGGGCGAGCAGCTCCTGAGCGTGGCCATCGCGCTGCACGCCGGCGCCACGGTGAGCTTCCCCGAGGCGCCGGCGACCGTGCGCGAGGACCTGCGCGAGATCGGGCCCCACGTGATCATCGCGCCGCCGCGCTTCTGGGAAGCGATGTGCTCCGAGTACCAGGTGAAGATCGGCGACGCCGGGCGGGTCAAGGCCGCCGTGGCGCGGATGGCGCTCAGCATCGGGATGCAGGTGACGGAGCGCCGGCTCCGCCGCCAGCGCGTAAGCCCAGGCCTGCGGCTGCTCGCCGGCCTGGCGCACTTGGTGACCTTCCGTGCGCTCCTGGATCGGCTGGGGCTGTCGCGCGCCCGCTGTGCCTACACCGGCGGCGCCGCGCTCGGGCCAGAGCTGTTCCGTTTCTACCGCGCCATCGGTCTCAACCTCAAGCAGGTGTACGGCCAGACCGAGTCGGGCGGCATCTCCGTGCTCCATCCCGACGACGACGTGCGACCGGAGACGGTCGGCAAGCCGACGGCGGGCACGGCGGTCAAGATCTCCGAGGCGGGCGAGATCCTCATCTCGAGCCCTTCCGTGTTCCGGGGGTACTACAAGAATCCGGAGGCCACAGCGCAGGCCCTCGACGGCGGGTGGCTCCACACCGGTGATGCCGGCGTGGTAGAGGACGACGGCCACCTGGTGGTGATCGACCGCCTCCGCGACGTCCTGCGGCTGGCCGACGGCTCGCGATTCTCGCCCGCGCTGATCGAGAACAAGCTGAAGTTCAGCCCGCACGTGCGCGAGGCCGTGGTGGTGGGGGAGGGGCGGCCGTTCGTGGTGGCGCTGATCCAGATCGACATGGGCGTGGTCGGCAACTGGGCCGAGAGCAGCCGGTTGCCGTTCACGACGTTCAAGGATCTGTCCGGCAAGCCGGAGGTCTACGCGCTGATCGGCCGGGAAGTCACCCGGGTCAACGGCGACCTGCCGAAGTCGGCCCACATCCGGGCCTTCGCGCTGTTCGACAAAGAGCTGGACGCCGACGACGACGAGCTGACCCGGACCAACAAGGTCCGGCGCTCGACCATCCTGGGCAAGTACCGCGACATGATCGACGGCCTGTACGCGAGCGCCACGCCGGAGGGTGTGAAATGACCGAACACTTCGTGTTCCTGCTCCAGCTGGTCATCGCCGGCGTCGCGGTCGGCGCCGTGTACTCACTGATGGCACTGGGCTTCGTGCTGATCTACAAGGCCTCCACCGTGGTCAACTTCGGTCCCGGCGAGCTCGTGCTGTTCGGCGCCTACGTGGCGTGGGCCACCATCCTGAACCTGAAGCTGCCGCTGGCGGTCGCGCTGCCGCTGACGCTGCTCGTCGCGATCCTGCTCGGGCTGATCATCGAACGCGGGGTGCTCCGCCCGCTCATCGGCGAGCCGATCATCTCGGTCATCATGGTCACCTTCGGCTTCGCCAGCGTGGTGCGCGGCGTGCTCAACATGACGTGGGGCAGCGACACGCGCCCGTTCCCCGCCCTGTTCGCCTCCGAGCCGTTCCGGATCGGGCCGATCGCGATCTCTCCCGTCCATCTCTGGAGCTTTGTGACCGTCGTGCTCCTGCTCGCCGCGTTCTCGCTCTTCTTCAAGTTCTCCTTGCTCGGCACCGCCATGCGGGCGACGGCGGACAACCAGCAGGTGGCGCAGTCGCTCGGCGTCAGCGTGAAAGCGATCTTCGCGCTGTCGTGGTGCATCGCCACGGTGGTCTCGGCGCTCGGCGGCATCATTCTCGGCAGCGTTCGAGGTGGCGTGGACTTCTCGCTCGCCGATTACGGTCTGAAGATCTTCCCGGTCGTCATTCTCGGAGGCCTCGATAGCGTTGCCGGGGTCCTCATCGGCGGAGTCATGATCGGCGTGCTGGAGAATCTCTCGGGCGGGTATCTCGACCCGGTCTTCGGCGGCGGGGTGAAGGAAGTGGCGCCGTTTGTGGTGCTGGTGGTGATCCTCATGATCCGGCCCTACGGCCTGTTCGGCCGGGTCGACGTGGAGCGCGTCTGATGCAGTGCGGCGACTTCCGGGTCAGCTACGGCTCCGACGAGCGCATCTTCGAGACGCGCTTGCCCGTCGTCGGCGTGGTGGTGCTGCTGGCCGCGCTGGCGTTTGTCCCGCTGTTCGCCGGGACGTACTGGCTCGACGTCCTCAACCGGATCGGGATCGCGATCATCGGGGCCATCGGGCTGAATATCCTGGTCGGCTTCACCGGGCAGATTTCCATCGGCCAAGCCGCGTTCCTGGCTGTTGGCGCCTATGCCACGGCCATTCTGGGAACCAAGGCCGGGCTGCCGTTCTGGCTCGCGCTGCCGCTGGCCGGGGTGCTGTCCTCGCTGTTCGGGCTGGTGTTCGGGGTCCCGAGTCTGCGCCTGAAGGGGCTCTACCTGGCCATCGCCACGCTGGCGGCGCACTTCATCACCACGTACGGGATCATCCACTGGGAGTCGATGACCAACGGCGTGCTCGGCTTCAACGTGACGCCGGCCTCGGTGTTCGGCCGCCCG
>DATGCY010000670.1:0-2882 GCA_035311385.1 Candidatus Methylomirabilota bacterium | reverse complement strand
GTAATCTTCCAGGACTACGGCGTCTTCCCCTGGCTCACCGTGCGGGACAACATCGCCTTCGGCCTCACCTTGAAGGCCAACCGCGTTTCGCCCGCCGAGCGAGACGCGGTGGTGGCGCGCTACATCGAGCTGATGGGCCTCCGCGGCTTCGAGGACGCCTATCCGAAGACGCTATCCGGCGGCATGAAGCAGCGGGTGGCGCTGGCCCGCGCGTATGCCGTGAAGTCCGACTTCCTCCTCATGGACGAGCCCTTCGGAGCGCTCGATGCTCAGACGCGTACGGCGATGCAGGACTTGCTCCTCCACGTCTTGGAGACAGAGGGCAAGACGGTGCTCTTCATCACCCACTCCGTGGAGGAGGCGCTCTATCTCTCCTCGCGAGTCGTGGTCATCACCGCTCGCCCCTCGCGCATCCGCCGGGTGATCGACGTGCCGTTTCCGTATCCGCGGCGCGAGGAGCTTCACCGCCATCCGGAGTTCGCCGAGCTCGAGTACGAGCTTCGCGAGCTCGTCATGCAGGAATACGTCGACCAGGAACGGCAGAAGGACGTCTCCCTCACAGCGTAGTCGCGGAGGTACTCAATGAAGAGGCCCATCGACCGCCGCAGCTTCCTGAAGATCACCAGTGGCGCCGCCGCGGCGGCGGCGGGCTGGACAGGGCCCGCCCAGGCGCAGGCCCCGACCAAGGTCAATGTCGGCTACCTGCACGTGGTCACCGTCGACGCCCAGCTCATGCTTGGCCAGGAGCTCGGCACGTACAAGAAGGAAGGGCTGGACCTCCAGCTCCGTGAGTTCACCACCGGCGTGGAGCTCTTCCAGGCCCTCGTGGGAGGCAGCCTGGACGTGCTGACCACGGGTGGCGTGCTCTCCAACTTCCCTGCGCGCGGACAGGGCAAGGTGTTCCTGATCAACGACCTCGAGTGGGCGGTGGGACAGATCTGGGTCTATCCCGACCAGGGCATCACGAGCATCAAGGACCTCAAGGGCAAGAAAATTGCCACCACGCGCGGCACCACCGCGCACGATCTCCTCCACCAGGCGCTCAAGAGCGTGAACCTCGACTCGACCAAGGACGTGGAGATCGTCAACCAGCGCATGTCGGAGGCGGTGACCTCGTTCATCGCGGGAGCGGTGCCGGCCGTCGCCCTGTGGGTTCCGTTCAACGTGTCGGTCAAGGCGAAGGCGCCCAAGGCCAAGATGCTCACCGACGCCGGGGCCTTCCCCGCGGCCACCATCGTCGACGGTTGGGCCGCTCGCAACGACTACTATGAGAAGAACCGCGAGGCGCTCATCAAGCTGATCCGGGGCTGGATCCCCGCCAACGAGTTCCTCCTCACCAAGACGGGAGAGGCGCTGGAGATCCTCCACAAGAAGTACTACCAGAATCAGAACTTCTCCATGGACGACATGCGGGAGATGTACAACGCCGCCCGCTGGTACAAGACGGCGGAGTGGCTCAAGTACTACCAGGACGGCAGCGTCGTGAAATGGCTCAACCAGGTGACCAACTTCAACGTCGAGGTCGGCGCGATCCAGAATCCGGTGATGGCCGACAAGTATTTCGATCCCAAGCCCTTCGTCGAAGTCGCCTCGAGCCTTCGCTGAGCGCGGCGGCATGAAGCGCGTTGGCTTCATCGGCCTGGGGCTCATGGGCGGCCCCATGGCCAGGAACGTGCTGAAGCAGGGGTTTCCCCTGACCGTGTATGACGTGGTCAGGGAACGTGTGGATGTCCTGGTGACGGTAGGAGCGAAGTCGGCTGCGTCACCCAAGGAAGTGGCGCAGGCGAGCGACGTCGTCCTCACCATCCTGCCCAACTCCACGGACGTGGAAGCGGTCATTCTGGGACCCGGGGGCGTCGCCGAGGGAGGTGGCGCGGGGCTGGCCGTGATCGAGATGAGCACCATCGATCCTCACGTGACGACGCGCGTGGCCGCCGCGCTGGCCGCCCGCGGCATGCGCATGCTGGACGCGCCGGTGGGCCGGCCGTCCACCTTCGCGGAGAGCGCGGAGCTGGCTTTCATGGTCGGCGGCGATGTCGCGCTCCTCGAGGAGCTTCGTCCCGTGCTCCTCGCCATGGGCAACACGATCTTCTACTGCGGCGAGAGTGGCATGGGCGCCACCATGAAGGCGGTCAACAATCTCCTGTCCATCACCACGCTGGCCGTGACGAGCGAGGCCCTCGTCCTCGGGGCCAAGGCTGGCCTCAAAACGAACGTCATGCTCGACGTGTTCCGCCAGACCGCAGCCAGCAACGCCCATCTCCAGATGACCTATCCTGGCAAGGCCCTCAAGGGAGATTTCAGCCCGATGTTCATGGTCGACCTCGCCCACAAGGACCTGAGCGTCGCTCTCATGCTGGGCGCGAGCCAGCAAGTGCCCCTCGCCCTGGGCGCCGTCGCCCGGGAGATGTTCACCTCGGCGCGCGCGCGAGGCCGCGGCAAGCTCGACTGGACGGCGGTGATCACCGTGCTCGAGGATGAGGCGGGAGTAAAGGTTCGGAATGCCTGAGGCCTCGGTATCCAGTCGTTTCGACGTTCGGGGCCTGTGCTGCCTGATCACCGGCGCCGGCCGAGGCATCGGCCGCGTCATCGCTCTCGGCTTCGCGGAAGCGGGCGCCCAGGTGGTGGCCGGTGACCTCGACGGCGCGGGCGCGGAAAGCGTGGCCGGGGAGATCACGGGGCGCGGAGGCAAGGCCCTGGGCCTCGGCCTCGACGTGGCGTCTGAGCCGAGCGTGGCGGAGGCGGCGGCGCGGGCCGAGGCCTTCGGAGGCGGACGGATCGACGTCCTCATCAACAACGCCGGCATCAACGTGCTGAAGCCGAGCGACGCCATTACTCCCGAAGAGTGGAACCGCGTGATGGCGGTGAATCTCACCGGGGTC
>DATGCY010000669.1:0-2697 GCA_035311385.1 Candidatus Methylomirabilota bacterium | reverse complement strand
GTGGACACCTGGGCGTTCAATGCACAGGATCTCGCCGAGCACATGTCCATGGAGCACACGCGCGTGATGCTGGGGCGGGTCAACCCGCGGAAGGGCGATGAGCTCTACTCGAACCGCCGACGCCCCCTGCTTCGCATGACGGAGGACACCTCGCCGGGCGTGCACGACACCCTGCGGGCCGCGTGCGATCCGGTACGCTATCGGATGCTCGGCTTCGAGCAGCACGCAAGTTGCGCGGAGAACCTGACGGCCGCGCTTGAGGACCTGGGCCTGAAGGCGCCGCATTCGCCGTGTCCCCTGAATATGTTCGAGAACTGCCCGGTGGGTGAGGCGGGGGCCCTGGTCGTGGTCCCGCCGCCGGTGAAAGCGGGCGACTACGTGGTCCTCACCGCCGAGGTGGACACGGTCGTGGTCTTCTCGGCGTGCCCGATGGACGTCTTCCCCACGAATGGACCCGACTGCACGCCCAAGCCTGTCGCCTTCCAGGTCCAGCGGGGCGCGTGACGTGCTGCTACTTCGTGACGCGGACTATGTTCTCACGCTCGATCCGGACCGGCGCATCCTCCGCCATCACTCGGTCCTGATCGACGACGGGGTCATCAGAGACCTCGGCCCGGTAGCCGACATGGACGCTCGTCATCTGGATGTCTGCCGGAATCATGGCACCGTGGTCGAGGCGGGCCGACGCCTTGTCCTGCCCGGGTATGTGAACACGCACGTCCACACCTTCGAGCACCTCAGTCGAGGTCTGATCCCTGACGATCTCTCCACCTTCGCGTGGGCCGTGACCTATGCGCGGCCGTTCTACGCTGCCCTGACGGAGGAGGAGGCTTACGTCGCCGCCCGCCTCGCGTGCCTCGACATGCTCCGCAACGGAACGACCTGCTTCGTCGACGCGAATATCCTGGTCTCGCTCGGCCACGTCGACGCGGTGGCGCAGGCCGTGACGGAGAGCGGTATGCGCGCCGTGCTTGGTCGCGGCGTGTTCGACCTCATGCCACAGGCGATGGCCGACGCCATGCCACCGGAGCTGCGGAGTCGCGTCCTGTTCCCGTCAGCGGACGCGGCGCTCCGTGAGGTGGACGCGCTCCTCGGCCGCTGGACGCGGAGCGCGGACGGGCGGATCCGCTCCTGGGCGACGGTGTACGGGCTCTTCCCGTACTGTTCGGACGAGCTCTTCGCCGGGCTCCGTGCCATCGCGCATCGCCATCGGACAGGCATGGCCTTCCACATCTCGTCCTCGATCGAGGAGGCGCGCGGAGTAGAGGCGCGGGTTGGCACCTGGCCGATCACGCACCTCGACCAGCTCGGTGTGCTAGGGCCGGATCTCCTGCTCACGCACTGCACTGCGGTGACCGACCGCGAGGTAGCGATCCTGGCCGAGCGCGGCACCAAGGTCGCTTACTGCCCGGGAGCCGCCCTTCGCCTGGCCAAGGGCACCACGAAAATCGGCAAGATCCCCGAGATGCTCGCCGCTGGAGTTACCGTTTCGCTCGGAGCGGATGGCGTGTCCTCGAGCGGCTCGTTCGACCACGCCCGACTGATGAGCCTCGTCGCCGGTCTCTTCAAGGATGCGCGCATGGACCCGAGCCTGATCCCGGCCGAGACGGCCCTCGAGATGGCCACCCTGCACGGCGCCCGCGCCGTACTCTGGGACGACACGATCGGGTCGGTCGAGATCGGTAAGCGGGCTGATCTCACGCTCTACGATCTCGACGGACCGGAATGGGTGCCTTCGCACGACGTTGTCCGGAATCTCGTCTATTCCGCCGACGGCCGGAGCGTCAGGACCGTGCTTATCGATGGCCGCATCGTGTACGACGATGGCCATGCGAGCGGCATCGACGCAGGCAAGGCCATCGAGGAAGCGAGGGTCGCGGGGGACGGGATCGCGCGACGGATCGGTCTCGAACCACGGACGCGCTGGCCCGTCTCCTAGAAATCGACGCCCGGGCCATCTACGAACCTCTAGGAGCCAACGCCACCGGGTCTGTCGCGACAGATCGGCGCAGTGCCTCAGATGGGCGCCAGGACCGGAGTGATATAGATCTGTCCGTAGTTGGATGGGATCGTCACATCGTGAACTTCCCCGGCGTTCGTTACTCGGATTTCCTGCCGCCGTACATCGTCATCGAGCATTTCGCGGTACATGCCGGGGACGGGAAAAGGCACTGAGAGTGTCCTCTGCGAATCGGAGAAATTGAGGAAGATCAGCGCAACCTGCTCCGGTTCCGTCGTGGTAGCGGAAGCCCGGCGTCGGTAGGCGATCGCACGGCCGCCGAGGTTGGAGTTTGTGTTGAAGTAGAAAGACTCACGGCTGCGCAGCGCGCGGCAGGCTCGCCGGAGCCGTCCGAGTCGTCTATATATGCGGATCAGCGCCTGCCCAATGTCGTCGTAGAAGTACTCCCAATGCACATCGCGCCGGATCTGTATGCGGGTTGTGCCCGAGCCGGGAAGGACGTAATTCTCACCGAATTCCTGACCCTGCCAGAGCATCGGTATGCCTTGGCAGGTGTACAGCGCAATGGCGTAGGGTTGCGTCTTGTAGAAGCGGCTGCGGTCGCCGAGCAGGATATTCTCACCTCCGCCGATCAGGCCAAAGCTGCAGATGAAGTCGCTATGGTCGTGGCTTTCGACATACTGAAACGGGGCCACGGGGCCTTGCACGCCGCCGAAGTCACGGCGGGCGGGGTATCG
>DATGCY010000668.1:0-7868 GCA_035311385.1 Candidatus Methylomirabilota bacterium | reverse complement strand
GGGCGCCCGGCTCCTCCAGGAGGCGGTGAGCCGCTTGGGCCTTTCCGCGCGCGGTCACGACCGCGTCCTCAAGGTCGCCCGCACTATCGCTGACCTGGAGGGATGTGAGAGGATAGCCGCGGAGCACGTGTCCGAGGCGGTGCAGTATCGCGGCCTCGACCGCTGCCTCTGATCCTTCCCCAAGGAGACTTCGCATGTCGGCGACACATCCCATGGTCCTTCCCCGTCAAGGTACAACCCTCCTGATCGTGGACGTCCAGGAGCGCCTCTTCCCCGCCATGGACGCCGATCATCGCGAAGAGGTGATGCGCAACATCAAGATCCTCGTCACGACGGCCCGCCGTCTCGGCCTGCCTGTGGTCGCCACCGAGCAGTATCCCAAGGGTCTCGGCCACACCCTGCCAGAGCTCCGGGACACCCTCGGGCCAGAGGTGCAGCCCGTGCCCAAAGTGAACTTCTCCTGCTGGCGGGTGGAAGAGGTGCGGGCGCGTCTCAAGGCAACAGGCACGCGCCAGGTCATCCTCGCCGGCATTGAGGCGCACGTCTGCGTGCTCCTCTCCGCCCTCGATCTGCTCGGGGAGGGCATGGCGGTGCACGTGGGGGCCGATGCTGTCACCTCGCGCACTCAGGCCAACTGGCGCCTCAGCACGGAGCAGCTGCGTCAGGCGGGCGCGGTGGTGAGCGCCACCGAGACGCTGGTTTTCCAGCTCCTCGGCAAGGCCGACACGGAGGAGTTCCGGGAGATCGCCCGCCTCATACGCTGATGCCTCGCTACTTCGACGTGCGCTCCACCGTCCTCATCGCGGTGGGCTACGGCATCCTTCCCGAGGACCAGGACCGGCCCCTCGCCTACGACCTCAAGCGCGCCATTGTCGCGCGCAGCCAGGGCGCGGAGGGGCGGGGCGCGGTGGTGGTGACGGACATGTGGATGCTCAACCAGGAGATGGCCGAGCTCTTCCCCGCCATCGCGGTGGGCGGCCCCGGCGTCAACGCCTTCGCTGCCCAGATCTACGAGGAGCTACCCGTGGCCTTCACCCGCGACGAGCGGGTGTTCATCCAGATGAGCGAAGAGCCGGGCAAGCGTGCGGCCCTCTGGGGCATGGACGAGGACGCCACGCGCGAGGCCGTTGAGCGATTCGTGGCAGAGGGCTGGCTGGACCGCTTCCTCAACCTCGTGTGGAAGCGCCGGTAGCGGGTAAGAACGCCTAGCGGAAGCTGATGGCGCTACCGCGGGGCACGTTGGTGATGGTCATCGTACCGTCCCGCTCGATGTATCGGTAGATCACCGTCGGCCTCCCGCCGCTGCCCAGGGACGGGCTCTGGCCGAGGATCTTTTGCACGTACTGCGTCGTCTCCGCGAAGGGAGGAATGCCGTGGTAATAGTCCACCGCCTTCTCGCCCGCATTGTAGGCGGCCAGGGCGAGAGGGACGTTGCCCGGATAGCGGTCGAGCAGATAACGCAGATGGCGCACGCCGCCCTCGATGTTCTGGTATGGATCGAAGGCGTTGCGCACCCCGAGAGCGGAGGCGGTGCGGGGCATGAGCTGCATCAGGCCCTGGGCGCCCTTGTTCGACACGGCGCGCGGATTGAAGGCCGACTCCGCGCGAATCACCGCCTCGACGAGATCAGCGTCCACGCCGTGCCGGCCGGCGATTTCTCGAATCTCCTCGCTGTAGCGCGTCCGGACGACCTCCGGCAGCCGGAGCCAACCCTGGGCCGTGCCCGACAGCCCGCCCACCCGCTTGAAGCGCGGGTCCGTCGGCGCGTTGGTGAAATGGGTCACGCCCTCGTCGTCCACGCGGCGATACAGTGATGAGGCCAGGGCCGGTGGACTGACGGTCGTGACAACAGCCAGGAAGCCGAGGACGGAGAGCCAGAGCACTATGACACGAACATAGCGAAAGACCCGCCGCACCTCAAAACGAAAACGGCTACCGATTCCGGCAGCCGTTTTTCCTTCTAGGCCAAGGAGTTGGCTAGTTTCGCGAGGTCAGCAACGCTCCTTTGATCCGGCCCGCTCGCGGCAGCGCATCTTCCAGCGCGATGTCGAGGACCTCGTCTATCGAGTCGACCAGGTGGAAGGTCATGCTCTCCCGGAGCGCCTTGGGCACGTCCTCGATCAGGTTCCGCTCGTTGCGTCGAGGCAGGATCACCGTGGTCACCCCCGCGCGCCGCGCCGCGAGCACCTTTTCCTTGATACCGCCCACGGCAAGCACCCGGCCGGAGAGCGTAATCTCCCCCGTCATAGCGAGCCGCGGCTTCACGGGCCGCTGCCCCATCAGCGAGGCCAGCGCGGTGACCATGGTCACGCCCGCCGATGGCCCGTCCTTGGGGATGGCGCCGGCGGGAATGTGCACGTGGATGTCCGAGCTGTCCCAGAAATCGGTGCGGATGCCGAGATCGGCCGCGTGGGTCCGCACCCATGACAGGGCCGCCTGGGCCGATTCCTTCATCACGTCACCGAGCTGCCCCGTGAGGGTCAGGGTCTTGCTCCCCTTCATGCGCGTGGCCTCGATGAAGAGAATGTCACCGCCCGCCGGCGTCCACGCGAGGCCCACGGCAACCCCGGGCACGCGGGTGCGCTCCTCCAGCTCCTCGACGAGGAAGCGCGGCGAGCCCAGGAGTTCGGCCACGAGCTCGGGTGTCACCTCGACGAGCTCCGCCTCCCCTTCCACGCGGCGCTTGGCGATCTTGCGGGAGATCGCGGCAATCTCGCGCTCCAGGCTACGCAGGCCCGCCTCGCGCGTGTAGTGACGCACGAGCCGCGACAAGGCAGCATCGGTCCAGCGGATGTGCTCGCCCTCCACGAGGCCGTGGTCCTTGGCCTGCTTGGGCACGAGGTGGGCGCCGGCGATCCGCACCTTCTCCTCCTCGGTATAGCCGGGGAGCTCGATGATCTCCATCCGATCCCGCAGGGGGGGCGGCACGGTGTCGAGGAGGTTCGCCGTGGTGATGAAGAGCACGCGCGAGAGATCGAATGGCACGTCCACGTAGTGGTCGCGGAACGCCACGTTCTGCTCGGGATCCAGCACCTCGAGGAGGGCGGAGGCGGGGTCGCCCCGGAAGTCCATGCCGAGCTTGTCGATCTCGTCCAGCATAAGTACGGGGTTCTTCGACTCCGCGCGCCGCAGCCCCTGGATGATCTGCCCGGGCAGGGCTCCGATGTACGTCCGCCGATGGCCACGGATCTCCGCCTCGTCGCGCATGCCACCGAGCGAGATGCGGTGGAACTTGCGTCCCAGCGCCCGCGCGATGGATCGGCCGAGCGAGGTCTTGCCCACGCCGGGAGGACCGACGAAGCAGAGGATCGGGTCCTTGCCCTTCGGGCGCATGCTCTTCACAGCGAGGTATTCGAGGATGCGATCCTTGACCTTCTCGAGCCCCCAGTGATCCTCGTCGAGCACGCGGCGCGCCTCGGTCAGGTCGAGGACGTCCTTCGTCTCCTTGCTCCAGGGCAGGGCGATCAGCCACTCGAGATAGGTTCGGGCTACCGTGTACTCGGCGGCCGCAGGGGGCATCTTGGCCAGTCGGTCCAGCTCGCGCAGGGCTTCCTTCTGCGCCTCCTCCGTCATGCCCGCGGCCTCGATGGCACGACGGAGTTCGTCGATCTCCTGTGTGCGCTCGTCGGTCTGGCCAAGCTCCTTCTGAATCGCCTTGAGCTGTTCGCGGAGGTAATAATCGCGCTGCCCCTTCCCCACCTCGGACTCGACCTGAGACTGGATGCGGGAGCCGAGCTCGGCCACCTCCAGCTCCTTGGTCAGTATGGTGATGAGGCGACTGAGGCGAGCCTTGACGTCCGAAGTGGCGAGGAGCTCCTGCTTCCCCTGGCTCGTCAGCGATGGCAGGGAGGCGGCGATAGCGTCGGCCACTCGCCCGGGATGCCCGAGGTTGGTAACGGCGTCCGCCACTTCGTCGGGGAGAATCGGCGACAGCTCCACAATCTTTTGAAAGAGCGTCTTGGCATTGCGGGCAAGCGCCTCCGCCTCCAGATCGCCAGGGGCGGGCATGATATCGCGCACCTCCTCCACGCGGGCCCGCAGGAAGGGGCGCGTCTGGACCACCTCGAGAAGGCGAATTCGCGTCGTGCCCTGCACCACCAGGCGGACCGAGCCGTCCGGCTGCTTGAAGACCTTATGGATCGTCGCGTAGGTGCCGATACGGTGGAGGTCTCCCTCCAGGGGCGCATCCACCGAGGCCACCAGCTGCCCGAACGTGCCGATGGCGCGTTCGCCGCCCATGGCGTCGTCGATCAGTCGAATGGAGGACTCACGCCCGGCGCCCAGCGGCATGACGGCGTGGGGGAACAGCACGGCGTCCCGCAGGGGCAGCACGGAGACGATCTCGGGAACACCGGTATGGAATCTTGGCTGTGCGGCATCCGCCTTCAGCTCTTCGGCCATTGACCGTCCTTTCCGAGCCCGCTCAGAACAGATCCACGGGCTTCAACTGACTCGAGGCGGCCCGCACCAGCGCTTCGCTGCGATCTCGGCGGACCTGATCCGGCATTTCGCCCATCTCCGTCCGCACGTAGCTCGTGAGGTTCTCGATCTGCGCCTGCATGTCGAGCATCCGACGCCTCATCTTTAGGATGATCTCGATGCCGGCGAGATTCACTCCGAGGTCTCGGGCGAGGCGGGTCACCCGCGCAATCTCTTCCACGTCTTCCGCGGAGTACCGCCGGGTCTGGCCTTCCGTGCGCGAAGGACGGATCAGGCCCTTCTTCTCGTACATGCGGAGCGTCTGCGGATGGAGCTTCAGCATGTCGGCGACCACACCGATCATGTACAGTGGCTTGCCCTTGTCGGTCACGCGCGGCCCTCCGGGCGCGGCAAGAGTCGTCCGAGCTCGCGGAAGAGCTCCTGGGTCCTGGCATCGATGCCGCGGGGAATCTCGACCTTCACCGTGATGTAGAGGTCGCCCCGTCCGTCGCCCGCCAGCCGCGGCATGCCTCGGCCGCGCAAACGGAGGACCTGCCCCCCCTGCGTTCCCGGCGGCACCACGAGCTCGGCCACGCCTTCCAGCGTGCGCACAGGAACGCGGCCACCGAGCACGGCTTCACCGATGGTCACCGGCGCCTCCGTGTAGAGGTTATGCCCCTTGCGCGAGAAGCCAGGATCGTCCTGCACCCGGGTGATCACGACGAGGTCGCCGCGAGGACCGCCGAACGGCCCGGCATGGCCCTCGCCCGGCAGCCGGATCTGTGCCCCCGTCTCCACACCGGCGGGAATGAGCGCGCTCACGGTGGCGCGGCCCAAGGTCACGCCGCGGCCCCGGCAGTCCGGACACGGATCGCTGACGCGCTGCCCTGCGCCGTGGCACGCGGGGCAGGTATCCTGGGTGCCCGCGTCGCGCCACACGGAACCTGTACCCCCGCAGTGATCGCACCGCGTGGACTGGCCGTCCGCCCGCACGCCGCTCGCCGAGCACGTCGGGCATGGCGAGAACCGGTCGAACGGCACGTCAAGGGAAGTCCCAGTGGCCGCCTGGACAAATGACAGCTCGACGGCGACCTTGGCGTCGTCGCCACAACGTCCTGAGGCTCGGTCCCCCGTCGACGCGCGCGCGGATCGCGGCGGTCCCTGTTTGGCTTGCCGGTCGTAGACGGAGCGAGCCGTCGGATCGCTCAGCACGCGATAGGCTTCGACGATCTCTTCAAAGAGAGACTGCGTGTCGTGCTCCCAGAGATTGACGTCGGGGGAGTATCGCCGCGCGAGACGCTGGTACGCTCGCCTGATCTGGGTGGACGTCGCGCCGACACCGATCTCGAGAACCGCGTAGTAGTCACGGGCCATGGTGGTCTCGCGGGGGACGGCACCCAGAGGCGCCGTCCCCCGTGCTCGCTCTACTTCTTGTCGCCGAGATCCTTGAACTCGGCGTCGATGACATCGCCCTTCGCTCCGCCCTGCTCGCCTCCGCCGTCAGCTCCAGGCTGTCCGGGCTGGGCCTGCTTCTGCGCCTCCCGGTACATCGCCTCCGCGAGCTTGTGGGATGCGCGGGTCAGCTCCTCTTGGGCCCGCTTGATCCGGTCGAGGTCATCGCCCTTGAGGGCGTCCCTCGCCTCGGCCATGGCGGCCTCGATGCTCTGCTTGTCCTCGGCCGAGATCTTGTCCGCGTTGTCCCGGAGCGTCCGCTCGGTGGTGTAGACGAGGGAGTCGCACTGGTTCTTCGCCTCGATCGCCTCGCGGTTCTTGGCGTCCTCGGCTGCGTGCGCTTCCGCTTCCTTCTTCATCCGCTCGACCTCGTCCTTGGTCAGCCCGGACGAGGCGGTGATGGTGATGTTCTGCTGCTTGTTCGTCGCCTTGTCCTTCGCCGACACGTTGAGGATGCCGTTGGCGTCGATGTCGAAGGTCACCTCGACCTGCGGCACGCCGCGCGGCGCGGGCGGGATGCCGTCGAGATGGAACCGACCCAGCGTGCGATTGTCGCGCGCCATGGGCCGCTCACCCTGGAGCACGTGCACCTCCACCGAAGGCTGGCTGTCCGATGCCGTGGTGAAGGTCTCCGTCTTCTTCGTGGGGATCGTGGTGTTGGCCTCGATCAGCCGCGTCATCACCCCGCCGAGAGTCTCAATGCCAAGGGAGAGCGGCGTCACGTCGAGGAGGAGGAGATCCTTCACCTCACCGGTGAGCACGGCGGCCTGGACCGCTGCCCCCACCGCCACCACCTCGTCGGGATTCACCGTCTTGTTGGGATCCTTGCCGAAGAGCTTCTTCACCTCGTCCTGCACCTTGGGCATGCGCGTCTGACCACCCACGAGGATGACCTCGTCGAGATCGCCCGCGGAGACCCCGGCCTGGCGCATAGCCTCCCGACACGGGCCGAGGCTGCGCTCGATCAGCTCAGCTACCAGCGACTCGAGCTTGGCCCGGGTCAGGGTCAGCACGAGGTGCTTGGGTCCGCTCGCATCCGCGGTGATGAAGGGCAGATTGATCTCTGTCTGCACCACGGTGGAGAGCTCACACTTGGCCTTCTCCGCCGCCTCCTTGAGCCGCTGCAAGGCCATGCGATCCTTTCGCAGATCGATGCCCTGCTCCCGCTTGAACTCCTCGGCGATCCAGTCGATCACCTTCTGGTCGAAGTCGTCACCGCCCAGATGTGTGTCGCCGTTCGTCGCCTTGACCTCGACCACGCCTTCACCGATCTCGAGGATCGAGATATCGAAGGTGCCGCCGCCCAAGTCATACACGGCCACCGTCTCGTCCTTCTTCTTGTCGAGCCCGTAAGCGAGGGCGGCGGCGGTGGGCTCGTTCACGATGCGAAGGACTTCGAGACCGGCTATGGTCCCCGCGTCCTTGGTCGCCTGCCGCTGGCTGTCGTTGAAGTAAGCGGGCACCGTGATGACGGCCTGGGTCACTTTCTCGCCCAGGTAGGCCTCCGCCGCCTCCTTGAGCTTGCGGAGCACGAGCGCGGAGATCTCCGGCGGCGCGTACTGCTTCCCCCTCACCTCGATGGAAGCCGCGCCGTTCTGGGTCTTGACGACCTTGTAGGGGACGAGCTTGGTCTCCTGCAGGACCTCGTCGTAGCGCCGACCCATGAAGCGCTTGATGGAAAAGATAGTGTTCTCCGGATTCGTGATCGCCTGCCGCTTCGCCACCTGACCAACCAGGGTTTCTCCCTCCTTTGTGAAGGCCACCACCGAGGGAGTCAGTCGGCTGCCTTCCTGGTTGGCGATGACAGTCGGATCACCGCCCTCCACCACCGCCACTACGGAGTTCGTCGTTCCGAGGTCAATACCAATCACCTTCGCCATGTCGTCAATCTCCTGTTGGGAAGTCTCGCGCCTGCGACCCGTAAGCGGCGGGGCAGAGCGCCCCGCCGCCGGTGGGCTGCGTTACACCACGTCGATCTTGATCTCCTTGGGCTTGAC
>DATGCY010000667.1:0-5652 GCA_035311385.1 Candidatus Methylomirabilota bacterium | reverse complement strand
TGCTCCTCGAGTCGGGCCAGGGCCTCGGGCCGTTCGGCGCGAAGGGCATCGGCGAGCCGGCCATGACGCCCACCCCCGCCGCCGTGATGAATGCCGTCTCCCGCGCTGTGGGCGCTCCGGTGACCCAGTTCCCGCTCACCGCCGAGCGCATTCTCGCAGCGCTGAAGATCCATCCCTCTCCCCCTGAGGGGGAGAGGGCAGGGTGAGGGGGCTCCCATGCCCCATTTCGAAGAGCGCTTCACCGTGCAAGCGCCTCCCGAAGCCGTCTGGTCCTTTCTCCTCGACCCCAAGCGCCTCGCTCCCTGCATCCCCGGCTGCGATGATCTCGAGGTGGTGGATGACCGCACCTACCGGCTCCGTCTCGCCGTCAAGGTGGGCTTTCTCTCCACGCGGCAGGACGTGCGCATGGAGATCGTGGAGAGGGATCCGCCGCGGCGGCTCGTCTCGGAGGGGCGTGGCGAGGACAGCCGCCTCGGGAGCCGCATCGAGCTGCGCAATACGTTGGAGCTCGCCCCGGCCGCCGACGGTGCCACGACCGTCGCGTATGCGAGCGACGTCACCGTGCTTGGCCGCCTGGGCTCGATCGGTGATGCCGTGATGAAGGTCAAGGCGAAGGAGCTCGCGGGCGTCTTCGCCCAGCGCGTGCAGGCCGCCCTCGCTCCCGCCGCTCCGTCCGCATGACGCGGTCGTTCGACTTCACCCTCAACGGCCGGCCTTGCCAGGCGGAGGCGCCGGCGCACTGGACGCTGCTCGACCTCCTGCGGGACGGCCTCGCCCTCCACGGCACCAAGTTCGGCTGCGGAGAAGGGGTGTGCGGCACGTGCACCGTGCTGCTCGATGACGAGCCCGTGCGCTCGTGCCTGGTCCTGGCCGCGCGCATCCGCGGGCGTGCCGTGATCACCGTGGAAGGGCTCGATCGGGAGGGAGAGCCCGATACGCTCCAGGTTGCGTTCGTGAGGGCGGGAGCGGTCCAGTGCGGCTTCTGCACGCCGGGAATGCTGCTGTCCGTGCGCGCTCTCCTCGCCGCGAATCCTGCGCCCAGCGAGCACGACGTGCGCGAGGCCCTCGCCGGCAATCTCTGCCGCTGCACCGGCTACACGAAGATCGTCGAGGCGGTGCTTGCGGTGGCGACGGGCCGCTGATGCGCCTCCGCCCCTTCACGCTGGCCGAGCCCGAGAGCGTGCCGCAGGCGCTGGAGATCCTCGCGCGATTCGAGGGCGAGGCGCGGATCATCGCCGGGGGCACCGCACTCGTGCCGACGATGCGTCTCGGCCTCGTGGCGCCCGACGGTCTCGTCTCCCTGCATCGTATCCCTGCCCTCACGGAGGTCGGCGCGGACAACGGCGTCCTCGAGATCGGAGCTATGACCACCCTGGCCGTGCTCGCCCGTCACGGTGCGGTGCGTTCGGGCTGGCCGCTGCTCGCCCACGCCACAAGACGGGTCGCCACACCCGCCATCCGTAGCACGGCGACCCTCGGCGGCAACCTCTGCTACGCGGAGGCGGCCTCGGATCCCGCTCCCGCGCTCCTCTGTCTCGACGCCCAAGTGCGGGTGGCCCATGGAGCCGGCGAGCGCGTGGTTCCCATCGCCGAATTCTTCACCGGTTTCTACGAGACGGCTCTCGCATCCGGCGAGATCCTGACCGGCGTGCGCGTGCCCGCTCCGCCTGGGGCGGCCCGGAGCGGCTACGTGAAGTTCTGTCCCCGTTCCGCGGAGGACAAGCCCCTCGTCGGCGTGGCCGCTCTTTTCACCGTAGACGCCGGGCAGCGGGTGGAAACGATCAGAATCGGCCTCGGGGGCGCCGCGCCCACCCCTGTCCGCGCGGGGGGCGCGGAGCGGGTGGCGCAGGGACAGATCCTCACCGACGCCGTCGCGCGCGAGGCGGCGGAGGCCGCCGCGACCGAGGCGGAGCCCCTCTCCGATGTGATGGGCTCCGCCGACTATCGCCGCGAGATGATCCGCGTCTGGCTGCGAAGGCTGCTCGTTGCCCTCCGCGATGATCACCCTATCGCCTGACGCTCGCCTCTGCGGCGAGGGAAGGCATCGCCTCGAGAGCCCGGTCCAGCTCCCCGGCAAGCTCTCGCGAGATGCGCGTCAGGGGAAGGCGGCACTCGGGAGAGGCGATCAGGCCCTGCCGCCAGAGACAGTACTTGATCGGCATGGGATTGGCCTCGCGGAAGAGCAGCGATACCAGCGTCTCCAGGGACGACCACGCGGCGCGGGCCGCTCGATGATCATTGGCCGCCATGCGCTCGTAGACCTTGCGGAAGCGCGCCGTCTCCAGGTGCGAGGAAGCGAGGATCCCGCCGTCGCCGCCGTGGGCGAGGATGGTGTAGAGCGACGGATCGTCGCCCGTCATCACCGTGAAGCCGTCGGGACGCCGACGCAAAAGATCGATGGACTGGGCGAGATTGCCGCAGGAGTCCTTGACTCCAACGATGTTGGGAAGCTGCGCCAGCTCCAGCAATGTGTCATTGGTCATGTTGACGCTGGTACGGTACGGGATGTTGTAGATCAGGATGGGACGATCGGTGGCGGCCGCGACGCGGGTGAAGTGCTCGTGGAGGCCGTCCTGGCTCGGCCGATTGTAATAGGGGCAGACCGACACGATGCCGTCGAAGGCCTGCCGCTGGAGGCGGTCGAGCGTCTTCACCACCTTGCTCGTGACGTTGCCACCGACCCCCACGAAGACGGGCGCCCGCCCCCCCACCACGGCGAGGGTTTGCTCCACGATGGCGTCCATCTCGTCATCGTCCAGGGTGGGGCTCTCGCCCGTGGTGCCGAGCGGGAAGAAGCCGCTCACGGCCGTCTCCAGATAGTGCTCCAGCAATCGTTCGTAGCTCGCGAAGTCGACCTGCCCGTCGACGAAGGGCGTGATCAGCGGCAGCCAGATGCCCGATATCGAACCGTTCCAGGTGCTCATGCGTTCGCTCCTCGTTGGTTTCCGGAAAAACAAAAGGCCCGCGACGTGATGGTCGCGGGCCTCATGGTCCGGAAACGTAGCTAGAGTTGGTTCAGAACTCTCCCTTGGCGCGCACCATCGCCGTCGCTGGGCGTCCCCCTCGGCGGGACCCCAGTCGGCTCTTCGTCTCGGCGCGCTTGAGCTCCTGCTGCATCAGGCCTTTCTTGTACACAATCGGCGCTCGACCTGTCAACCCTTCACGCTGCCTGCGGTCAGCCCCTCGACCATGTACTTCTGCAGGTAGATGTACGCTGCGATGACCGGAATCGTGGTCAGCACGGCGCCCGCCATGAGGTAGCCCCAGCCGTACACGTCGCCCGTGATGAACGTGGAGAGGCCTACGGGTAGGGTCCGCAGCCGCACGTCGGTGATGAAGACCAGCGCGTAGAGGAATTCGTTCCACGCCTGCGTGAAGGCGTAGAGGCTGGCCGCAAGCACACCGGGAGCGGCCAGAGGCAGGATCACCCGTCGGAAGGCTCCGAAGCGCGTCGCCCCATCGATCATGGCCGCTTCTTCGAGCTCCACGGGAATGGACTCGAAGTAACCCATGAGGAGCCAGGTCACGAAGGGAATGGTGAAGGACGGATAGGCGGCGATGAGGCCGCCCAGGCTGTCGGCCAGGCCGAGGGTGCGGATCTGCGCGTAGAGCGGGATGAAGAGGATGGCGGGCGGCACGAGGTACGTGATGAGCACCGCGCTCGACATGAAGGCGCGCCCGAGGAACTTGAGGCGGGCCAGCGCATAGGCGCCGATGGTGCCGATGGCGGTGGCGAGAAGCGTGCTGCTCACGGACACGAGGACGCTGTTGCCGAACCAGGTGACGAACTCGGTCTTACCGAGAAGATGGCGATAGTTGTCGGTGACGAGGGGACGGGGCCAGAACATGCTGACGAGGCTCCGCATCTGCTCCTCGCCCTTGAAGGATGTCACCGTCATCCAGTAGAACGGGAAGACGACGAGGACGACCAGGCCCACCAGGAAGCCGTAGGACCCCGCGAGCTGCAAGCGCGCCGTCAGGCCCTTGTTCATTTTGACTCAGCCCTCGCCTCACCGCGGCCGTCGCCTGCGCTCCGCCCGCGCTTCAGCTCGAAAATCATTTCCGGCCTTTGCGCATGTAGCGGGCGAGGACGATGATCACAGCGGCCATGGCGGGCAGCATGTAGAGCGCCACCGCGATGGCTTCGCCCAGGCGCTGGGCTCCGAAGGCGATCTCGTAGGTGAATACGGGGAGGACCTGGGTGGCGCCGCCGGGGCCGCCCTTGGTCAGGATGTAGACGATCTGGAAGTCGTTGAAGGTCCAGATGGTCGAGAGCAGGGTGACGATGATCAGGATGTTGCGGATGCCGGGCAGGGTCACGTGGACGAAGCGGCGCAGCGGGCCCGCCCCATCCACCGCGGCCGCCTCGTACATCTCAACGGGGATAGCTTTGAGTCCCGCGAGGAAGCTGATACCGAAGAAGGGGAAGCCGCGCCAGATGTTCACGCCGATCACGGAGAGCATGGCCGTCTTGGGCTCGCTGAGCCAGCCCACACCTTGAGGAAGGATATGGAAGACCTTGACCAGCAAGTAGTTCAGCACTCCGAGGCTGTAGTCGAAGATCCACAGGAAGTTCAGCGCGGAGACCACGGTGGGGGCGACCCACGGAATGAGGAGCACGCCCGTCCAGAAGCTGCGCCAGCGAATGGCCGACGTCAGCACGATGGCCATGACCATGCCCAGCACCAGCTTCACCCCGACCGAGCCGAAGGTGAAGATGAAGCTGTTGATGACCGCGCGCTGGAAGAAGCCGTCGTGGGTGAGCTTGATGTAGTTGTCGAGCCCCACGAAGACGGGCGGCACGCCCACGTACTTGCGGGTCATGCTGAGGTAGATCGCGTAGCAGAAGGGATAGGCGACGAGCGAGAGCACGAGCACCACGGTGGGCAGGATGAACAGGTAGCCCAGCTTGGCGTCGGGGCCGAGGAGACGGGCCGCCGCCACCAGGGGTCCCTGACGCTTCGGCTCGAGCCCGGTCTTGGCGCGGAATTCCGCGGTGCTGATGCTCATGGGAGCAAGCTCGACTAGGTCCGCCGCGCCTTGTAGATCTCTTCCACGCGGGCGTGCGCTTCTTTGAGCGCGGCCTCGGGGCTGAGCCCCGCCGTCACCACGCGCCCTGCCATGTCGGTCAGCGTGTTCTGGGCGCCCACCTCGACGGCCGCAGGCGTCATGGGCCCGGGATAGCCAGCGGGCACGCTCCGGAGGATGTTCTGCAGGATTGCGCTGAAGTTCGGATCGGACTTCCAGTATGGATCTTCCGCGCGCTTCTTGTAGACGGGCCCGGCCTGGCCCACCGAGACCTTCATGTATTCGACGAAGTGATCCTCCTCCTCCATGTAGCGGATGAGGTCCTCGCCGAGCTCCGCGTACTTCGACTTCTGGAAGATGCCCCAGTTGTAGCAGGAAGCGCCTACGAAGCTGCCCGCCGGCCCGCCTGGCGTCAGCACAAGCAGGGTCTTAGGCGCCAGCTCGTGCTTTTTGGCCACCATGGCGTAGTAGAGGCTCGCCCCGTTATTGGTAGTGACCAGCTTGCCCGCGAGGTACGCTTCGTTGTTCGAGACGTCGGTCCAGCCCATCACGCCCGGCGGCTGGATCTTGTGCTTGGTGATGGTGTCGACGGCGAACTGCAACGCCTTGAGGTTCTGGTCGTGG
>DATGCY010000666.1:0-9082 GCA_035311385.1 Candidatus Methylomirabilota bacterium | reverse complement strand
CGCGCATGCCGAATCCCACCGCGCGCTTGGCCACCGCGCGCCCCGTGCCTCCGAAGCCCACGATGCCCATGGTGGTGTCGTAGAGCTCGCGCTGGTGCACGCGGATGGGCTCGCGCAGCTCGTAGTCAGGAGTGCGGATGGCCGTGTGCACGCCTCGCGTCAGCCCGAGGAGGAGAGCGAAGGCGTGCTCCGCGAGGTGGATGCCCACGTCGCCCTTCTCGCTGGCCAGGGGCACCGCATGATTGATGAGCTCGGGGGTGAGGATGTTGTCCACGCCGGCGCCGATGGAGTGGTAGTAGACGATCTGCTTGGCGAGGTGGAAGTTGTCCGCGTGGACGCGGCCGAAGATGATGTCGGTGTCGGGCAGCTCGCGGCGCTGCGCCTCGTTGCCCTTGACTTCCACGATGCGGGAGCCGGGACCGGCGGCCTCCAGGATGTTGGTCCGGTCCTTGTCCGTGAGGCTCGACACGATGAGGTTGGGGACGAACAAGATCTTCATGGACACCTCACAGCGGTTGTCCGGTCCCCTCTCCCCGGTGGGGAGAGGGCCAGGGTGAGGGGCGCCCCGCGCTCACGCGGGGAAGTTGTAGAGGCGGGCGGCGTTGCCGCAGACGATCTTGCGCCGCACCTCGGGCGAGAGATCGGCCATCTCGCGCGCCACGTACTCGCGCGAATCGGGCCAGATGCCGTCGGGATGCGGGAAGTCCGAGCCCCACATGATCTTGTCGGCGCCGAGCTGATCGACGAGCTTCATCCCCACGGGATCCGTCTGGTAGGTCGCCCAGCATTGCCGCTTCCAGTACTCACTGGGCGGCATGGTCAGCGAGAGATCCTTGAACTGATCTTCCCACTCGCTGTCCATGCGCCACAAGACATAGGGGATCCAGCCGATGCCCGACTCGCCCAGCACCATGCGGAGGCGCGGATAGCGCTCCAGGACGCCGCCGTAGATCATGGGCATGAGGATCTGGGCCATGTTCATCTGAAAGCCCGTGATGTGGCCGGCGTAGGCCATGCGGGCGAGGCGCTTCTGCTCCTCCGTCACGTCAGCGCCCGCGCGGGTCGGATCGGAGCCGATGAACACGAGCTGCTGCAGCGCCTCGGGGAGCCGGGTGCCGATGGTGTGGAAGTGCAGGGGCAGGCCCGAGCGGTTGATCACGTCCCACAGCGGATTCCAGTACGGATCCCAGAGCGGCTTCAGGTCGGGAGAGTTCGCGATGTCGAGCCCACGCACCGCGCCGCGCTTGGCCACGCGCTCGACCTCGGCGATGGCGGCGTCGATGGGATGATTCGGGATGGAGGCCAGGCCCGCGAAGCGCTCGGGGTGCGTGGAGCAGAAGTCCGCGAGCCACTCGTTGTAGATGCGCATCACCTCCACGGTGGCCTCCGGGTCGCCCATGCGCCCAGTGGCGCCCAGGATCCCGTAGAGCACCTCGCCCTGCACGCCGTCGCGGTCCTGATCCTTGATACGGAGCTCAGGCTCGGTGAGCCGCCGGATGCCTTTCTTGCCGTCCTCGTAGAGACCGGTGGACGCCATGCGGTCGGCGCGGTGAATGCGCCCCGGCACGTACTCGCGCCCGCCCGAGCCCATGCCGCAGGCGTGCCCCAGCTTGGCGCCCTTCGTGGTCACCCACACGGAGCCCTGGGGGCCGTCGACCACATGGGGCATCCGCTCGCGCATGGCCGCGGAGGCATGCTCCGTGAAGAGCGTGGGCGGCAGCCAGCAGAGATCGATGTGACAGTCCGCCGAGATCATCTCGTAGCGCATGCGCGCGCTCCCGTTACTTGATCAGGCCGTAGAACTTCCCCGCGTTCTCGCAGGTGATCTTGTGGGTCATCTCGGCGGGCAGGTGCCCGAACTGCTCCGCGATGTATTTGGACGACTCCGGCCACACCCCATCGCCGTGCGGATAGTCGGAGCCCCACATGAGCGTCTCCACCCCCATGTCCTCGATGAGCTTGGTGCCGATCCGGTCGAACTGGAAGGTCGCCTTGCACTGCCGCCGCCAGTAGTCGCTGGGCTTCATCTTGAGCCCCAGGTCGTGGAAGCGGTCCTCCCACTCGAAGTCCATGCGGTCGAGGGCGTAGGGAATCCAGCCGATGCCGCTCTCGCCGAAGGCGATGCGCACGTGCGGGTAGCGCTCGAGCACGGCTGCCCCCACGATGGCGGCCAGGATGTTGACGAGGTTCATCTGGAAGGCCGAGACCACTGTGAAGAAGGCGGCGCGACGAGTCAGCCCCTTCTGCTTCTCCAGCACGTCGGGAGGCAAGGCGGGGAACGTGTGGAAGTGCAGCGGCAGGCCCACGTCGTTGACGGCCTTCCACAGCGGCTCCCACACGGGGTGCCACATGGGCTCCATGTCCCACGAGCAGGACAGTTCCATGCCGCGGATGCCCGAGCCCGCCACGCGCTTGATCTCTTTGACCGCGGCGTCGATGTCCCCGTAGGGAAGACACGCGAGGCCGATGTAGCGATCGGGATCGTGGCGTATGAAGTCGGCGAGCCAGTCGTTGTAGATCCGGAACATCTCCGTGGCCGCCTCGTGATCGCTTAGCTTGGTCGCGGCCCCGAGGATGCCGTAGAGCACCTCGGCCTGCACGCCGTCTCTGTCCATGTCCTTGGCGCGAAGCACGGGATCCGAGGGACGCCGGATACCCTTCTTGCCGTCCTCGTACAGGCCGGTCTTGGCCATGATGTCGACCCGGTGGTGCATGCCGGGCACGTACTTCTGGCCGGCAGGGCCGACGCCGTTCATGAGCCCGAACGACGTGCCGTTCTTGCAGGTCCAGTACGGGCCGTCGGGGCCGTCGGTGACGTAGGGCATGCGCGGCTTCATGGCGGCGGTGGCGTTGGCGGTGAAGAGATCGGGGGGAACCCAGGGAAGATCGATGTGGCAGTCGGCCGAGATGCGGGTGTAGTTCATGGGGTCATCCTCCCTGGGGACGGTTCACGGCTTGAGGCGCAGCTCCTCATAGGGGGCAGAGTACGGGTAAAAGGGAATCAACGCGAGCCCCGGCTCCTCGACCCTGGGGCCGACCCCGCGGATGAACCCGTTCTCCCAGATCGGGGCGAAGACGGTGCGATCGTGCAGCATCTTCTGGATCTGGTGGAGCAGGTCCTCGCGCTTCCGCCGATCCAGCTCGCGCGCCTGGCGATCGAAGAGCTCCTGCACCTCGGGGAGCACCCCGGCCGCATAGGGCCCGCCTTTCACGGCGAGGATCTGAAGGCGCGTGGCCGCGTTGCCGGACGGCCCCAGGCCGCCGAAGACCACGCCCTTGAGCTTGCCCTCGCGCCACGCGGAGAAGAAGGCGGCGCGCTCCATGGTGCGGATCTTCATGCGGATGCCCACCGCGGCCAGGTAGTTGGCGATGGCCTCGCCCGCGCCCTCGTAGGGCGGCGCGATGGTGAAATCGCCGCCGTCGAAGCCGCGGGCGAACCCTGCCTCGGCCAGGAGCTTCCTCGCCTTCGCGGGATCGTACGGGTCGGGCTCGATGGGCAGGGCGAACTCGAGCGAGCGCGGCACCACGTTGCCCGTGATGCCCGCGAAGCCGAGCTGCTCCGCCTGGTTGAGCGCGCCGCGATCGATGGACATGCTCGCGGCCAGGCGCACCCGCGCGTCCTTCCACGGTGAGCCCGCGTCCCACTGCTCGCGGAAGTCGAGCATGAAGATGGTATTGCTGCGCACGGCCATGAGCTTGAGTCCCGGCGTCTTCCGCACGTCCTCCGCCACCGGACCGTTGAGGAAGTACGCGATGTCCACGTCGCCGCGCTTGAGGGCAGCGGCGCGCGTGGTCTCGTCGGGCAGGCTCCGAAACACCAGCTTCTTCACCCGTGGCACCTTGCGCCAATAGCCCTCGAAGGCCTCGAGGGTCATCTCCACTCCGGGCACGATGCTGACCACGCGGTACGGTCCCGCCCCGATCGGCGCCTTTTTGAATCCCTCCTCTCCCACGCTCTGCACGTACTTGCGGGGGACGACCCAGCCCGCGCTGGTGGCTGTGGTGCCGTAGAAAGTGATGAAGTCCGGCCAAGGCTCCTTGAGCCGGAACTGGATGCGCCGCGCATCGACGACGCGCACCTCCTTCACCTTGTCCTTGAGGAGTTGGCTGTTGGCTCCGCGGTAGCGCTCGAAGGAGAACCTCACGTCGTCCGCAGTGACCGTCTCGCCGTTGTGGAACTTCACCCCATTGCGGAGAACGAAGTCGTAGACGAGACCGTCCGCCGATATCGTCCACGACTCGGCGAGGCTCGGAGTGGTCAACCCCGAGGGCATGGGTTTCAGCACCGCGTCGTGCACCGCGTAGAGGGAAAGGAAGGGCGTGATGGAGCCCTCACTCTCCGCGGGATCGAGCCAGCGCGGGGCCAGCGTGAAGTGGACGGCGAAGCTCATCTGGCCCGACGGCGGCGGATCGGCGGCGCGGCCGGGGGTGGCGGCACACGGCACGAAGGATAGGAGCAATGCGGCGAGGAGCGTGCGCCCGCGTGATTTCCTCACCATGCCCCTCTCAATCGACCTCAATGTTTTCAGCCCTCGCCTGCCCGCTCGAAGCGAGCGTCTCGGCTCGAACGGCGCCCTCTCCACCTTCGGGGGGCGAGGGATGCGCGATTCCCTCTCCCTCTGTGAAGGGAGAGGGCGGGGTGAGGGTGCGGAGGAACGTTCATGCCTGGGGAGCGGGCGTCACATCGAGATGGCGGCGCGCGAGATGTGGCTCGAGCCGCTCTGATGCTGGAGCCAGTCGGCCTGCCGGAAGCCATCCGAAATGCGCTCCAGCGGGAAGACATGCGAGACGATGCGGGCGAACGGGAAACGGCGGACATTGCGTCGCAGGAACGCGAGGGACTGCTCGAGCGCCCACGGCGAATAGTTCGAGGTGGCGACGAAGCGCGCGTTGCCGCGCACCAACGCGGTCGCGTCGTAGGAGAACACGTTGCCGGGCGCTATGCTCCCCACCTCGAGGTAACAGCCCCCGCCCCGCAGCATGCGCAGGCCTTCGGGAATCACCTCGGGATAGCCCACGAGATCGGCGACCACGTCCGCGCCGAAGCCGTCCGTCAGCTCTTTCACCGCCTCCACCCGGCGGTCCGCCGTCGCCAGCTCCGTCGCGCTCAGGGTGTGGTCGGCCCCGAAGGCGCGGGCCAGCTCGAGTCGCTCGGCGAGCCGGTCGATGACGATGATGCGGTCCGCTCCCATGTCGCGCGCCACCGCCACCGCGTTGATGCCCAGGCCACCCGCGCCCTGGATCACCACGGAGTGCCCGGCGCGTAGGCCCGTCCGCCGGAAACCGTAGAGCACCTGCGAGAGGGCGCAGTTGCTCGGGGTGGCGATGTCATCGGAGATCTCGTCGGGGATCTTGAAGACGAAGTGACCGGCACGGAGATAGTAGTAGTCGCCGTACGCGTTGTTGAAGTACGGCGGCGTGCCCGCCACGCGATTGGCCCGGCCCTTGCGAGGACAGTTGCCCATCTCGTCGTGGAGGCACACGGGGCAGCGGCCACACGGGAAGAAATAGAGGTACGTGACGCGATCGCCCTCGCGCAACGGCTGACCCATGGAGTCCACGGTGACGCCCGCGCCCAACCGCTCCACCCGTCCGCACATCTCGTGACCGAAGGTCAGATCCTGCGGGCTTGCGCCGTAGGTTTCCTTCATCTCGCCGCGCCAGATGTGCAGGTCGGAGCCGCACACGCCCGCGCGCGTGAGCTTCACGAGGATGGCGCCCGGCTCGACGTTCGGCACCGGATATTCCCGCAGATCGAACTCGCCCCCATACGCCCGCAGCACCGCCACCCGTCCCTTCATCACGAGTCTCCTTCTTTCATGGCCGGCGCGCCTGGAACACGATCGCGTTCAGGGGAATTCGCACGGGACGATCACCAAGCTCGGCGGCGATTGCGGCAGCGGTCGCCCGCTCGATCTCGTCGAGCGCTTCCGGCCGGCGGTCCATGATGGCACCCAGGATCGGAGTGCCTTCGGTGAGGGCGATGGTCGCTTCGGCCGCTGACGGGCTCGCCCCCTCTTTCGTCAGATGGGCGATCTCGACCTGGCCGAAGCCCGCCTCGGCGAGCATTTTCCGAATCGGCTCCGGGTCGTGCAGGCTGAACGGCACCGTATGGAACATGGGAGGATTCACGGGGAAGAACGTGCCCACGACCTCGTGGGCAATCCGCTGAACGGGATTCCTGGCGATCGCGCCCCACACATTGAAAAGATACTGCCCGCCCGGCTTGAGCACGCGAAACGCCTCGCGGATGCCGGCGGCCTTGTCGGGGAAGAACATCAGCCCGAACTGGCACACCACGGCATCGAAAGAGCGGTCCGGGAACGGCAACTTGGTGGCGTCGGCGGTCTGCCACTCGACATGGCTGGAGTCGGTCGGCATCTGGGTGCGCGCGTGAGCAACCATCGGCTCGTTGAGGTCGGTGGCGACGATCGATCCCCGGCCGCGGAGCCGATCGGCGAGACGCCGCGTGACGATGCCCGTGCCGCACGCCGTCTCGAGAAGCCGCATGCCGTCGGTCATCGCCACGCGCGCCGCCAGATCGTCGGCGTAGCCGTGAAAGAGCATGGGTCCGAGATGGCGATCGTAGTTCTTGGGGATATCGCCGACGAACGCAGCGTTGCGGTCGGCCACGGTATCTACCCTACGCGCACCACTCGCGCGGTCCGTCGTCCGCATAGCCGCACTGCTCGCACGGGCTGTAGTAGTGGTTGGCAGGCGGCATGGCCACGGCCAGGCGCAACGAGAGCGCGTCGCCCACGTTCCGGATGTGGTGCACGGTGCCGCGCGGCACCCAGACGATCTCGTCCTTTTCGGCCTTGAACGCCGTGCCGCCGGTCAGCTCCCACTCGAGCGTGCCGGCGAGGACGACCCACCACTCGTCGAACTCTCGATGCCAGTGGGGACGATTGCCTCCTCCGGGCGGGCTCGCGATGAGGGTCACGAGCTGCCGCTCGTCGGCGATGATCCGCTTCGACCACGGCGGCGGCCCCATCGTGGCCACGAGATCAGCCACGCGCGTGTGGAGCCGGTTGGGCCACGAACTGCCGGCTGCCGTGGGCGGACGCGGGCCGTCCGCGAGCGCGCCGATGACGATCGAGACCGCGGTGTCCCCGGGAGCCATGTCCGGGTCGGTCAGTTGCGGAACGACGGGTCGATACGATCGAGGCGCCGGAGCAGCCCCGGCCACACGAGGGCACCACGGCCGCCGGCCGGCCGCTGCGCATTCTGCAGGCGCGCGTAGGAGTCGTCGAGGACTTCCTTGGGCACGGGAATCAGCTCGCCGCCACCCGACTGCGCGCGCACCTGGATCGCGCACGACGTCTCGAGGTAGTACATCGACACAAAGGCCTCGGCGACCGTCTCGCCCACGGTGAGAAGACCGTGATTGCGGAGGATGAGGGAGGTCTTGTCACCGAGATCCGCCACCAGGCGCGGCTTCTCGTCGTCCCGCAGGGCCGGGCCCTCGAAGTCGTGATAGGCGAGGCTCGCGAGCACGGAGATCGAATGCTGCGAGATGGGAAGCAGCCCCGCGCGCTGTGTCGATACCGCCACGCCGCTCGCGGTGTGCGTGTGCAGCACGCACTTGGCATCGTGGCGCGCGGAGTGGATGGCGCTATGGATGATGAAGCCCGCGGGATTGACGGGGAATGGCGAGTCGTCGACCTTCTGTCCGTCCTGGTCGATCTTGACCAGGCTCGACGCGGTAATCTCGTCGAAGAAGAGGCCGTAGGGATTGATGAGGAACTGGTCTTTCGTCCCGGGAACCCGCGCCGTGATGTGGGTAAAGACGAGGTCTTCCCAGCCGTAGCGCACGAGCAGCCGGTAGCACGCCGCGAGGTCCACGCGGACCGCCCACTCCTCGGGGGAGACCTTGTCCTTCATCGAAGGAATATCGAGCGCGTCCTGGACCATGACGACCTCCTCGTGATGGGGCACCGCAGCGACTCGGGACGCCGAGACGTAACTCTAGCACGGCAGGAATGCCCCGTGGAACGCGAGACGGCGGGGCGCGAGGCCCCATGCCGGGAGGCAGCCGCTACTTGTCCCCGCTCCGCCGTGGGAGCGCGTCGAAAGATCCCGCCCTCCCCTCGTCAGGAGCGCCGACGGCGATGAAGTGCCGGTAGGCGCCTTCAGCCACGTGATCCCAGGGCATGACCAACTCCTGGAACTTCGCGAAGGACACGCTGACCTTCCGGGCCATGGGGGTCTTCTCGGATTCCTCCCTGACGACCTCGGCGGCCAGCTTCCTGAGATCGCGCAGCACCGGCACCGGAAGCTGGAGCACTTCGACCTTTCCCTTGAATTCCGTGCGAAGCCGCTCGAGAGCGATCGAGTTCTTCGTGTGGAACTCGGTGAGACCGACGACCTGCACGGTGGATGCGGCATAGTCGAGCACCCACCGCAGATCGGCGGGGAGCGCCTCGTACGCCTTTTTGTTGAAGCCGAACTCGGTTACCGTACCCGGCTCGTGCCAGCCCGGATAGTAGTAGTAGCGCGCCGTCGTGTGCAGTCCGAGCTTCATGTCGTCGTGAGGCCCGATCCACTCGCTGGCGTCGATCACCCCCCGCTCGAGGGAGGCGTAGATGTCGGCGGCGGGGGTCAGCACCGCAGTGCCGCCGGCCTTCGCCACCACCTTGCCGCCGAGACCCGGAATGCGCATCCGTAGCCCCTTGTAGTCGCCGATCGTGCGGATCTTCCGGCGGAACCATCCGGCCATCTGCGGCGCGATGGCGGGCCCTGGACGAGGCACGAGATTGAAAGGGGCATAGGCCTCCTCCCAGAGCTTGAGCCCGTCGCCTTGGTGGTACCAGGCGAGCATGCCTTCGGGATTCATGCCGAAGGGCACGGTCGAGAACCAATCGAGCGCGGGCTCCTTCGCGACCCAGTAGTACGGGGCGCCCATGAACGCCTCGATGGTGCCCTGGGAGGCCGCTTCGAAGCAGGCGAACCCCGGCATGATCTGACCGCCCGGGAAGACCTCGATCTGGAACCGACCGCCACTTGCCCTCTCGACGATCCTCGCCAGCATCTGGGCCGAGCCCTGGAGCATGTCGAGGGCGGGCGTCCAGGTGGTGGACAG
>DATGCY010000665.1:0-6170 GCA_035311385.1 Candidatus Methylomirabilota bacterium | reverse complement strand
GCGGAGCGACGAGCACGAGCGCGACGAGCGGCGCCGGTTCGCCATGCGCTTCCAGCAGACCACGGGGCCCGTCACCGCCAAGGGCGTGGAGGACACCGCGCTCTACGTCTACAACCGCCTCGTCTCCCTCAACGAGGTGGGGAGCGACCCCGCGCGGTATGGCGAGGCCGTCTCTACCTTCCATGAGAAGAACCAGCGTCGCCTCGAGCGCTGGCCCGACTCGCTCCTCGGCACTTCGACGCACGACACCAAGCGTGGAGAGGACGTTCGCGCCCGGATCAGCGTGCTGTCCGAGATTCCCACGGTGTGGGCGGCCCACGTGAGGCGGTGGCGCATGCTCAACCGGCGATTCAAGCGCGAGCTGGACGGCCTGCCTGCGCCCGACCGCAACGACGAGTACCTCCTCTATCAAACGCTGGTCGGCGCCTGGCCCGTCCATGCGGACGAGGAGGCTGCGGAGCCACTGACCGCGCGCATTGCCGCCTATATGGAGAAAGCGACCAAGGAAGCCAAGCGGCGCACGAGCTGGGTCAACCCCGACGCGGACTACGATCGCGCCGTTCGTGACTTCGTGGAGCGCATCCTCGCGGCGGACAGCCCGTTTCGCCCGGTTTTCCTGCCCTTCCAGAGCGTCGTCGCCGTCCACGGCGCCGTGAACTCGCTCGCCCAGACGCTCCTCAAGATCGCCTCCCCCGGCATCCCCGACTTCTATCAGGGTTCCGAGCTCTGGGACCTGTCCTTGGTCGATCCCGACAACCGGAAGCCCGTGGATTTCTCGGCGCGACAGGAGCTGCTCGACAGTCTGCGGAAGCAGAGCCCGCCCTGGGGCGAGCTCCTCGCTGATTGGCGCGACGGACGGATCAAGCTCCACGTGACCGAGCGGGCGCTGACCCTTCGCCGCGAGCTCGCCGGCCTCTTCCGCTCCGGGGCCTACCTTCCACTGTCGGCCGCCGGGGAGCATGCCGACCATGTCGTCGCCTTGGCCCGCCACGACCCGGGGCGTGCCGTCATGGTGGTGGTGCCGCGACTCAGTGCGCGTCTCACCGGCTTCCATGGCGAGTGGCCGCTCGGCTCTGCGGCCTGGGGCGACACGTGGCTTTCCATAGATCATCCCGACCTGCACGGGGAGTACGTGGACCGGCTCTCCGGTCTTCGGGTGAGCCCTGAGCTGCACGATGGCAAGCCCGCGCTTTCGCTCGCCAAGCTGTTCGAGGTGCTGCCGGTCGCTATGCTTCAGCGGGAGGGTCGCTCGTGAACCGGACGATGCCCCGCACGCGCCCTGGATCTCCCTATCCCCTCGGCGCCACGTGGGATGGGGCCGGGGTCAACTTCGCTCTCTTCAGCGAGCACGCGACGGCGGTCGATCTCTGCCTCTTCGACCCGGAGGACCCACGGCGCGAACGCCAGCGCATCCGCATGCAGGAGCACACCAACCAGGTCTGGCACGTCTACCTCCCCGAGGCGCGCCCCGGGCAGCCCTACGGCTATCGCGTGCAGGGACCCTTCGAGCCGGAGAACGGGCATCGCTTCAACCCCGCCAAGCTTCTCCTCGACCCCTACGCGAAGGCCATCACGGGGTCGCTCCAATGGGATGATGCGCTGTTCGGTTACCGGATCGGCGATCCGGGAGAGGACCTGACCCCGGACGATCGCGACAGCGCTCCCTACATGCCGCGCTCCGTCGTCATTGATGCGGCGTTCAGCTGGGGAGAGGACCGGCCGCTGCGCACGCCCTGGCACAAGACCGTGATCTACGAGATGCACGTCAAGGGCTTCACCGCGCGGCACCCTGACGTGCCCCGTCACCTCCGAGGAACCTACGCAGGGCTGGCGGCGCCGCCCGCCGTGGAGTACCTGAGCCGGCTTGGGGTGACCGCGGTGGAGCTCCTGCCCGTGCACTACTCGGTCGCCGATCACTATCTCGTTCAGCGCGGACTGACCAACTACTGGGGCTACAACTCGATCGGCTTCTTCGCTCCGGACTCGCGCCTGGCCTCCGCTCAGGGAGCGGGCGAGCAGGTCGCCGGATTCAAGACCATGGTCAAGACCCTCCACGAGGCGGGGATCGAGGTCATTCTCGACGTCGTCTACAACCACACCGCGGAGGGCAATCATCTCGGGCCGACCCTGTCCTTCCGCGGCATCGACAACGCCGCCTACTATCGACTCGTCCACGACAGCCCGCGGCACTACATGGATTACACGGGCTGCGGCAACACCCTCAACATGACGCATCCACGGACGCTGCAGCTCATCATGGACAGCCTCCGCTACTGGGTGCTCGACATGCACGTGGACGGGTTCCGCTTCGATCTCGCCTCCGCGCTCGCGCGGGAGTTCCACGACGTCGATCGCCTCTCCGCGTTCTTCGACGTGATCCACCAGGATCCCGTGATCTCCCAGGTGAAGCTGATCGCCGAGCCATGGGATCTCGGTGAGGGCGGCTACCAGGTGGGCAACTTTCCCCCGGGCTGGGCGGAGTGGAATGGACGCTACCGCGATGCCATCCGTCGCTACTGGAAAGGCGACGAGCGGCAGGTCGCCGATCTCGGCTATCGCCTCACCGGCTCGAGCGATCTCTACGAGCAGGGAGGGCGGCGTCCCTTCGCCAGCGTCAACTTCGTCACCGCCCACGACGGATTCACCCTCGCGGACCTCGTGGCCTACAACGGCAAGCACAACGAGGCCAACGGTGAGGACAACCGTGACGGCACCGACGACAATGCCTCGTGGAACTGCGGCGCGGAGGGACCCACCGACGATCCCGGCGTGAACGCGCTGCGCGAGCGCCAGATGCGCAACTTCCTCGCTACTCTCCTTCTCTCCCAGGGCATCCCCATGCTCCTGGCCGGCGACGAGGCGGGCCGTACCCAGCATGGCAACAACAACGCGTACTGCCAGGACAACGAACTGTCCTGGCACGCCTGGCCCCTCTCCCGGTCGGCCATGCGTCAGCTCGACTTCACGTGCCGGGTCATCCGGCTGCGTCTCAACAATCCTGTCTTCCACCGGCGGCTGTTCTTCCAGGGGCGGCGCATCCACGGCTCCGCCGTCAAGGACCTCTCGTGGTTCAGGCCCGATGGCAAGGAGATGACCGAAGACGAGTGGAACAATGGCTTCACGCGCTGCCTCGGCCTGCGGCTGGCCGGCGACGCCATCGAGGAGATGGACTGGGGGGGACAGCCCATTGTGGCCGACACCTTCCTCCTGCTCTTGAATGCGCACCACGAGGCCATTCCCTTCATCCTTCCCGCCCACAAGGCGCGCGTGCGCTGGGAGCTGATGCTCGACACCCGTGACTGGGACCTCGGGCCGCGGGTGCCCGCCTTCCGCGCTGGCGAGACGTATCCGCTGGAGGGCCGGTCGCTCGCCGTGCTGCGGCTCAGGCGCTCGAGGGCGAAGCGGTGAGTGGGCAGCCCGCGGTCCGGCGCGCGCATCGCATGCCCTTCGGAGCGGAGACTCGCGACGACGGCACCACCCGGTTTCGCCTCTGGGCGCCCGCCGCGCGCAGTATCGAGCTCTGGCTTCCCGATCGAAGACAGGGCTTCGCCATGCCGCGTGACGCCGCCGGCTGGGCGGAGTGGGTCGCGCGTGACGCGCCGGCGGGGACGCGTTACTCCTTCCGGATCGATGGCGAGCTGCTCGTGCCGGACCCTGTCTCGCGCTATCAGCCCCTGGACGTGCACGGGCCGAGCGAAGTCGTCGATCCTCTGGAGTATGCATGGTCCGACGACGAGTGGCGCGGCATCGCGCCCGAACGGCTCGTCTTCTACGAGCTGCACGTCGGCACCTTCAGTCCCGAGGGCACCTTCGCGGGGCTGGCCGAGCGCCTCGACCATCTGGTCGCCCTCGGGGTGACCGCGGTCGAGCTGATGCCCGTGGCCGACTTTCCCGGCCGATGGGGGTGGGGCTACGACGGTGTCCTGTTCTTTGCGCCCGACTCCACCTATGGGCGTCCGGAGGAGCTGAAGGCTTTGGTCGAGGCCTGCCACGCCCGCGGCCTCGCCGTATTCCTCGACGTCGTCTACAACCATTTCGGGCCCGAGGGGAACTATCTCCACCGCTACGCTCCCGCCTTCTTCACCCGCGAGCACAAGACGCCCTGGGGTGACGCCATCAACTTCGACGGTCCGGGCAGCGAGGTGACCCGCGCCTTCATCATCCACAACGCCTTGTACTGGCTCGAGGAATTCCACCTCGATGGCCTGCGCTTGGACGCCGTGCATGCCATACCCGACCGCTCATCAGACCATGTGCTCGACGAGCTGGCCCGCGTGGTCGCCGAGGGCCCCGGCCGCGACCGCCTCGTGCACCTGGTCCTCGAGAACGACCACAACGAGGCGCGGCACCTGACGCCGAGTGGTCCCGACAAGCGCTCCCCGTATCTCGCCCAGTGGAACGACGACATCCATCACGCCCTCCACGTACTCCTCACCGGCGAGCAGGGTGGCTACTACGAGGACTACCAGCCTCCCCTGCCCCATCTCACCCGCAGCCTCACCGAGGGCTTCGCTTATCAGGGGCAGTGGTCCTCCTATCGGGGCCGTGCCCGTGGTGAGCCAAGTAGGGACCTGCCCGCCACGAGCTTCGTGGACTTTCTCCAGAACCATGACCAGGTTGGCAACCGGGCCTTCGGCGAGCGCATCACCGGGCTCGCCCCCCCGGAGGCCGTGCGCGCGGCAACCGCCATCGTTTTCCTTGCTCCGCCGCTGCCCCTTCTCTTCATGGGGGAGGAGTGGGGCGCGCCCGAGCCCTTCCTCTTCTTCTCCGACCTGAGCCGCGAGCTGGGCGCGCTGGTCTCCGAGGGGCGGCGGCGGGAGTTCGAGCGCTTCCACCGCTTCGCGCATCCCGGCGGGGCGGAGAGCATCCCGGATCCGCAGGCCGAGAGCACGCGGGCGCGATCGGTGCTGGACTGGAAGCGCGTTGCCGAGCCGCATCACGCGGGGTGGTTCGCCTTCCATCGTGAGCTCCTCGAGGTGCGGGCCCGGGAGGTCGCTCCGCTCCTGCGCGGCGAGCCCGTGCTGAAGTCGAGCGCAAGGCTCATGGACGACAGGGCCTTCGAGGTAGAGTGGTTCTTGCCGGAAGGGCCTGTGCTGCGCCTGGTCGCCAATCTGGGTTCGCGATCCGTGCCTCACGAAGGCCCGGCAGCGTCATGGGGACGGCAGATTTATCCGGTCGAGGCTCCCGCCGTCCCGTGGACGGAGCTCGGTCCCTGGAGCGTGCGGTGGTATCTGACGGAGGTATCACGGTGAGCGGCGAGCCTTTTGTCTTCCATGGCTGTGTCGACCTCAAGGAGCTCTTGCCCTTCGAGGCGCACGACGTGCGCGAGCTCCTCGATCACGTCGGACGCGTCCCCGCCGAATCCCTCTTTTGCCACACCGCGGCCGCCCTCCTGCATCGCTCTGCCCAGCCCACCGGCTACCCCAACGACTTCGCCCACTGGACCGGGCACGAGATCCGCGACCAGCGTCTGGCCGAGCGGCTCGCCGCCATCGATCCCTTCGAGTCGGGGTCTCTGGAGCACATGCGCGGGGAGCTCGCGGCGACCCTCAGCGATCATCTCCAGCACTTTCCCCCGCCCGCCACCGGCCCGAGGGTCGAGCCGTTCCGGTTCTTCCAGGCGCATCTCGTCCCCGTCCCGACGGGGCATCGAGCCCGTACCCTCCGCGAGTTCCGCGACGCGCTCGCGGAGGTCGACGTGAGCGCGGTCTTCTATCACCTGATCGAGGCGCGTTACCGACTCGGACGCGGTCGCGGTGACTTCGCGGAGTGGGTCGCCGCCACCCTCGAGCTACCCCAGGTCGCCGAGCGCCTCGGGAGCATCGTGCCCTACGGGGGCAGCCTCGAGCGCATCCGCGACCGGCATCTCACGGTGCTCACGGCGGCCGTGGACGAGCAGGGACGATGAGCTCCACCGTCTCCGTCGTTCGTCTCGATGACTACCGCCAGGTCGCGCCGCGCGGCGCCGTCGACCTCCTCCTCCGACTGGGCGAGCGGCTTCATGGACGAAGCCTCGTCAATATCAGCGGCTCCCGCTACAGCGGCCTCACCAACGAGGTGCTGAACCGGCTCGTGCCCATCCTGAACGACCTGGGGATCGACACGAGCTGGGACGTGACCATCGGCACCGGCGACTTCGAGGCCGTCACCCGTACGGTGGCGCGCGCCCT
>DATGCY010000664.1:0-2491 GCA_035311385.1 Candidatus Methylomirabilota bacterium | reverse complement strand
AGCACCTCACGCGCGTACAGGACAAACCTGGCTTCGTCCGTGGTGGCGACGACCCGATGCCCGAGGGTCGGCAGGACAGTCAGGGCCGTCACTGCGGCCACGATGAGGGCTGTGCGAAGACGACTGCGGGCAACCGTGCGGAAGATATCCTCAGGGGTGACACCGGAGTATGAAGCACCCAAAGGTTGGCGGGTATCGTGCCCCGAGGAAGGTATTCCCGTCAAGAGCCGACAGATAGACCTTGTGCTCGGCGGGCGCCCCATTGCACGACAGCGAGCCGGCTGCGGGTGAGACGGTATAATGACGCATCGGCGGGGCCACAACGGGCCGTCCCTTGGCCGTCTGCCGCGAAAAGGATGAAGCCAGTACGATCAAGACGACATTCGCGCCGCTCGAGGCGATCCCGGACCAGATCCCGCGCCACGACCATCCCAGAGTTGCATCGTTCCGGTGCGAGGGCCGTCCCGACGTTCCTTGACCCGCTGATGGCCTGCCATCTGGTACGAGCGTGAGGCGACAGCTCCTCCGGTGGGCGAACGGCTTCGCCCTCGCCAACGCGGCGCTCTTCGCCATCGTCGGGTTGCGCTACCTCTGGTACTACTCACCTCTCGAGCCCCTGCTGGGCTGGACCTACGCCGGGCTCGCCTTCGTGGGCCATTTGTCGGCACTCGCCTATGCCCCCCTCGTGCTGCTGGTCCCGGTGATGCTGCTGATCCCGTGGCCAAGGCTGATCATCCCGCTTGCCGTCTCCCTGGCCAGCATTCTCTTGAGCTTCCTGCTCCTCGATAGCCTCGTTTTTGCGGAGAACCGCTATCACCTCGGCTTCCTGACCTTCAGCATGCTGGGGCCGCACACCTGGGCATTTCTCGTTCTTTACCTCGTCCTCGGCACGGTCGTGGAGGGGATGGTGGCCCTGTGGATCTGGCGGCGTGTCGCACGCCGCCCGGCCCGTCGCATCGAGTGGTATGCCCCGCTCGCCCTCGGCGTCTGCCTGCTCGCGAGCAACATCGTCCACGCCTGGGGGGAGGCACACTACTATGCGCCGGTGACGGCCTTTACGCGGTACCTGCCGCTCTACCGACCGCGCACCGACCGGGGCCTGGTCAGGCTTGGCCTCGTGGATCGGACCTCGGCGCGCGAGCAGGGCGTCGCTGCCGCTCTGGGCTGGTCGACTAATCGCGGACTCAACTACCCGCTGGCTCCGCTGCGATGCGACCCGCGCCCCCCCCTGCTCAACGTGCTGCTCGTGGTGATCGACGCCATGCGCGCCGACGCCCTCACGCCTGCCGTCGCCCCTAGGACGGCCGAGCTCGCGCAGGACGCCATTCGCTTCGACGCCCACTACAGCGGTGGCAATTCATCGCGGGCCGGCATGTTTTCCGTCTTCTATGGCTTGCCGGGCACCTACTGGGAGGCCTTCAGCAACCTCACCCAGCCTCCCGTGATCATGGATCTGTTTCGACGAAACGGCTATCAGCTCGGGCTATTTGCCAGCGCGCCCGTGTACCGTGCCGCCGCTCTCGACCGGACCGCCCTCGCTCGGGTGCCGAACCTGCGTCTCGAGACCGTCTCGCCCTACAAGGGATCAAGCGGCTGGGACCGGGCCATCACGGAGGAATGGTTCGGCTGGCTCGACCGGCGGGATCAGTCGCGTCCCTTCTTCGGGTTCCTCTACTACGACGCCGTGGTGTCCATAGAGCCGCCCGACAACTATCCTTCCGTGGTTCCGGTTCCCTCCGGAGCGTCGACGCAGATGCGCCTGTACGCCCGGTACCTCACCGCTGTCCACTACGTCGATTCCCTACTCGGGCGTGTCCTCGATGATTTGCAGCGCCGGCACCTCCTCGAGAGCACGGTGGTTATCGTCACGTCCGATCACGGCATGGAATTCGACGAAAATGGCCTGGGCTTCAAGGGGCACGGCACGGCTTTCGACGAGCTTCAGATGCGGACGCCCATGGTCATACGCTGGCCCGGGCGGCCGCCGGCGCGCATCACCCACCGCACCTCTCACAACGATCTCGCGCCGACGCTGGTGACCGAGTTGTTCGGCTGCACGAATCCGCCCTCCGACTATGCAAGCGGTCACAGCCTCTTCTCCGGGGTGGCCTGGGACTGGCTCATCGGGGCCGGGTACGAGGATTTCGCCGTCATCGAGCCCGATCGGGTCACCGTCGTCTTAGGATCCGGATACGAGATTCGCGACAAGAGCTATCGGTTGATCCCTCACCCCACACTGCCTCGCGACCTCATGCAGTCTGCGATGCACGAGATGAGCCGCTTCTATCGGTGAGGTTCCGCAGTCCGCGTCCGCACCCACCCACCTTCCGATAGGTCAGCACCTTGACCTGCCGCCACCATCTGAGTAGGGTAGGGCCCATGCGCTGGCGCATGTCCGGGCTTTGGCTGCTTCTGGCCCTGGTATCCCTCGCACCGCTCGTTTCCCCCGTACCCTCCTGGGCGCACTCCGGCTCGGAGTGGCTCTCCGACG
>DATGCY010000663.1:0-13696 GCA_035311385.1 Candidatus Methylomirabilota bacterium | reverse complement strand
CGGTTCAGCGCCTCCGTCAGCTCGGCCAGCGCGAGATTGGCCACGCGCATGGGCACGTTCAGCTCACGGCCCAGCGCCGTGGCGAGGCTCACGTCCTTGTGGGCGAGGCGCAGCGCGAAGTTCGGCGGATCGTACTTGCCGCGAAAGAACTGGTGCGGCATGCGATCGAAGGTGCGCTGGCGGCCGAGGGCACCCTGGCGCACCGCTTCCCACAGCGCGAGCGGCTCCACCCCTGCCTTGACGCCCATGGTGAACACCTCGGCGAGCGCCGTCTGGATCGCGTAGCCCGCGCAGTTGTGGACGAGCTTGGTGACGGAGCCGGCGCCGACGGGGCCCACGTGCACGGCCTGATCGCCGATGGAGTCCAGCACCTTCTTGTGCTGGAGAAATACGTCCTTGTCGCCGCCCACCCAGAGCGCGAGCTTGCCGGAGCGCGCACCGCTCGGCCCGCCGCTCACCGGCGCGTCGAGGAGATGCACACCTTTCTCAGCGAACACGCCGTGCACGCGCCTCACCAGCGTCGGCGAGTTGGTGGTGAGATCGAAGTACACCTTGCCTTTGCTCATGCCGGCCAGGAGACCGTCTGGACCCAAAGCCACCGCTTCCATCTCGGGCGGGCCGGGGAGCGAGGTGAGTACGACCTCGGTAGCCTCCGCGACCTTGCGTGGGCTGTCCGCCCACGTGGCGCCGGCGGCCAGATGGGGCGCGGCCGCCTCGCGCCGGATGTCGTGCACCACCGCCTCGAAGCCGCCCTTCTTCATCATGTTGGACGCCATGCTGGCGCCCATGATCCCGAGCCCGATGAATCCGACCTTCATGGCGGTCTCCTACTTGATCGCGTCGAAGACGTTCGTTGCGATCCGCGCCGCCGTCATGGCGGTGGGCCAGCCGGAATAGAAAGCGAGATGCGTGATGAGCTCGCCGATCTCCTCCTTGGTGACGCCGTTGCCCAGCGCGCGCTCGATGTGGCCCTTGAGCTGATCGCTCCGGTACATGGCGGTAAGGGCGGCCACCGTGATGAGGCTGCGGTCGCGCTTGGAGAGACCGGGGCGTTCCCACACGTCGCCGTAGACGACCTTCTCGCTCAACTCGATGAGCTTGGGAACGGTGCCGCGAACTTCCTCTCGTGCCGACGTTGCCGCTGCAGGTGTGGGCATGGTGTGCCTCCGAAGGGTGAGAGTGGCGCCGCTCTGCCTCAGGCGATCTTGATGATGCCGGGCTCCATGGTCTGGAAGCGGTCGGCCACCTGCGGGTCGTGGCCGGCCACCACGAGCTTCTCCTTCCCCGCCAGCGCGTCGATGGTCTCGAAGGCGTCGAGCATCTCGGGCAAGCTCGTGATGATCTGCACGGGCTGGCGGGTCTCCACGTTGTGGTAGAAGTGCGAGGCATCCGAGGTGAGCACCACGGTGCCGCGCTTCGTGGCCACGCTCACGATCTGGAGACCCGCCGTATGCCCGCCCACACGATGCACGCGCAATCCCGGGAACACCTCGCGGTCGCCCTCGATCATCCGGATGCGCTGGTCGTAGTTCAACGTGACGAGCCCGGCGAGGGACGGCACGTTGGCGGAGCCGCGGAAGGCCGGCGTGCCCGCATAGGGCCCCGTCCAGAACGAGACCTCTTCTTTCTGGATCCAGAATTCCGCGCTGGGGAAAAGGCTGTGGCCCGCCCAGTGATCGTAGTGGAGGTGCGTGATGAGGCAGAGGGGGATGTCCCCCGGCTTAATGCCCGCGCGCTCCACCACGGAGGCGGGCGTGACGTAGTTGCGCATCTCGCGCTTCTGCGCTTCGTCGCCGAGGAAACCCGTGTCCACGAGGACGGGCTGCGGGCCGCCCAGGACGAGCCAGACGAAATAGTGGAGGGTGAGCTTGTCGTGCGACGACTCGCGGTAGAAGAACTGGCACTTCGTCGTGTCCCGTTCCGAGTACTTGAGCGCGTACACCTCGTACATGGCGATCCTCCCAGGTCCGGGAGTCTACCTTAGATTTGTCCGAACAACGTGAGGTACCCCGCGCGGGGACCCTTGACGGGATCCGTCGCGTTTTCCGGGATCTTCTACGATGCCGCGCCTGAGCGGTAAGGCGTTTGAGAGCGAACGCTCGTCCGGGAAGGACGACGTGGTGCCGCCAGCCAGGGGACCATCCGCGCGAAGGACGCCCGTGACGGACGACGCCGAGGCGCGGCACGGCGGGCCCTCACGCCCGACGGCGTCAGGAAGGCGGTGAGGTGGAGCTGCGCGCGCTCGGCAGCGGGCCGAAGGATTCCTGCACCACGGTCCGCGCGCGCGCCACGTCGACCTGGTTCGCGCGCTGACACGGCGTGGTCTCGGCGAGCACGCGCTCGGGGTCTTGCCACAGCCGGTACTTCTTGAACCTGTCCTCGAACTCGATGCCCAGCCCGCGCGCGAACACGGAGAGATAGTGCTCGATGGTGATCGCGCTCTCCGGCTCGAACACGCACAGGTAGCGCTGGCAGCCGTGATAGATGGTGGCGAGGGTGTCCGCCCCCGCGTCGAGGGCCCGCGCGATCTCGTCACGCGCCATCTCGTCCCACACGGCCGGGCCGACCTGCTGCTGCACGGCGGGCGTGCAGCTCCGGCCGAAGCGCGGATCGGGCTCGACTTCGACATAGCGCAGTCCCGGCACCGCCTCCAGGAGCTGCCGCCCCGCGTGGCCTTCGCCCGCGCGGGCCGGGCTCACGTTGTGATAGTGGAGCGCCACGGTGGCGTCGACCCGGCGGCTCAGGTCCAGCTCGGGGAGCTTGCCCACGAGGAACTCCGCGGCGTGGCTCACCCGGTAGGGCAGCCGGGCTTGGCGGACCTCGTCGTAGAAATAGATACAGGACGGGCACCACATCACCACCTCGTCGGGCTGATAGCGCTCGAAGAGCTTGAGGGTGTGATCGGCCATGCCGCCCGCAGCCGCCGTGTCCCCCTGCTGGTGGTGCACGATGCCGCAGCAGTACGTGGGTCCGCCCACCGCGACGTAGTCGAGACCGAGACGGTCGAAGATCGCGTTTACGGTCTGAATCATGTGCGAGGTGCGGAAAACATTGCAGCCGAGGTAGAGGACGATCTGGTGTCGCTCGCCCTCCGCGGGCGCGGCGGTGAGCCGCCACGCCGTTTCGCCTGGCATGTTGAGGAGATCGCGAGTGATCGCGATCTCGTCGAAGTAGCGCTTGTAGTCGTAGGCCATGCGCCTCTCCCATTCAGGGACGCGGGTCCCGGCGGCCGTTCTGCCCGAGGGCGCCCTGGCTCCAGGCGTCTCTCCCCCTCGATCCGAGGGGAAGCGTAGCTCAAAGCATGCTGCGGCGGCGGTCGATTTTCCGCGCCGGGCCGGCGAGAAGCGCTACGACTTCGGCGTGATCACGAACCGGAGACGCGCCTCCGGCTTGTCGTAGCGCACGAAGGCGTCCTGCACGTCCTGCGCGGTGAAGCGCTGATACTGCTCCTGGGCTTCCAGCACATCGTCGATGGTGAGCCCGCGATAGTCGAGGGCGGCGAGCCGGCCCAGCCAGAAACCCGGGGTCTTGAGCACCTCGTCGAGGAGAGTAGCCGTCTGTTTCTTGGCCACCGTCAATTCCTCCGCCGTGGGCCCGTCTTTGTAGAACTCGGCGTACATCTGCTCGAGGGCGGCGGCCAGCTTCTGCGCCTTGTCGGGGTCGGTGGGCGCCGCGGAGGCGAAGAGCCCGAACCCTGGATACACCACGGCCGGCTCGGAGGAGGCGTCGATGCTGTAGACGAGCTGCTGCTCCTCGCGGATGGTCTTGATCATGCGGGTGCTCAGCACGCGGGCGGCCAGGTTGAGGAGCCGCGTGTCGCGCACATTGCGGAGGTCCGTGCCGAAGAAGCCCGTGAGCACGGCGGCCTGCGGGGTGAGGATCTCCACGGACTCTGCCAGGGCGAGGGGTCCCTGCGGCCTGGCGATCGTGCGTAGGTTGGCCAGAGTCTTGTCGTCGATGCGCGGCCGCGCAGGCAGCGAGCCCACGTACTTCGTCACCAGACGTGTGGCCGTCTCTCGATCGATGTCCCCGACCACCGCCACCTCGATCGGCGCCTCGGTGATGAGGCGTTTGAGCCAAGCCTGGGCGGCCGGACGGGTGAGCGCGCGCACCTGGCCGGCGGTGAGCGACTTGGGCCGGGTCTCGTCGGTGGGATAGATAACGCTGGCGCTGCGGTCGGCCAGCACCTGCATGGGCCGGCTCTTGCGCTGGACGATGCGCTGGAGCTCAGCGTCCTTCCACTGGTCGAGGGCAGGCTGCTCGATCATGGGATCGGTGAGAAGGAGATACGCGAGCTGCATCCCCCGGTCGAGATCCACAGGATCGCCCGACACGCTCAGGCTGATAGAGTCGCCGGAGGCGCCGCTGCGCACACGCACCTTGGCCCCTGTCATGAGGTCACGGATCTGGGTGCTGTTGAGCTTGCTCGAGGCGGGCCGCTCCCACGCGCGGAGAGCAGCCTCGGTGATCCCTCGGTTCGCCGCGGTCTCCTGGATGGGACCTCCGGCCAGGGTGATGACGATGCTCGCCTCGTTCTTCCGCTGGTCCATGGCGCGGTGGTGCACGCGCACGCCGTTGTCGAGCCACATCGAGGTGACGCCGCTCGCCGCATGGGTGGTCGTCTCCACCACCGTGCCGCCCTTGGGCATGGTGGGGAGGAGCTTGGTGGCTCGCGCCACGTCAAGAGGCTTGCCCGGCTTCACGTTCACCGCAGCGCGGCCGAGAGCGAGGAAGTCCGCCTCGGTGGGCGGATCGTCGCTGGCCGGCAGCTCGGCGATGAAGAGGGTACGGGTGGGATCGAAGTTGACGGCGAAGGCGTCCGAGATCTCGCGGGCGGTGATGCCGGGCAGGACCTTCTGATACAGGGCGAGGCTCTGGGCGGCCGACATGGGCCGCGTGCCGCGGGAGACCTCGCCGTTGAGCTGGCGCAGGACCTCACGGGCGGTGCGGGTGGCTTCCCGGCGCACCGACTCCTCGGCGTCCGCGATGATGGCGGTGCGCGCGTCGGCGAGCTCGCGCTCGCTGAAGCCATGGAGGCGGGCGCGCTGGAGCTCGGTGCCGAGGTCCTTGATCATGGCGCGCCATGTGCCCGGACGCCCCGAGGCCTCCACGGTGAACATGCGCAGGGTGCCCGGCCACTCCTGGATCGACGCGTCCGCGTCGAGGAACGCGGCGTGGCCCGCCGCGATCTCCGCGCTCATCCGTCGGCGGAAGGCCCAGGTACCGATGCCCTCCACCAGCTCGCGGCGCTTCTGGCCCACGGTGAGAGCGGGGCCGCGTGGCGGCTCCAACCGGACGATGGAGACCTCGGACCGCGTCAGCTCAGGATCGGTGACCACGATGGCGCGCTGACCCACCGTCGACTTCACCCCCACGGGGCGGTCCGCGGGCCTCGGCTCGGTGCGCCCGCCCCCGAACTCCTTCTGGATGACGTCGGCGACCATGACGGGATCCGTGTCGCCCACCACGATCACCGTCATGTTGCTCGGGACGTACCAGTGCGAGTAGTAGTCACGGAAGTCGTCGGGCCCCACCGACTTGATGGTGGACTCGATGCCGATGGGCAGGCGCCGGCCCAGGGTGGACTCGGGGGCGAGGCGTTCGAAGATCTGGTCCTGCACGCGCTGCTGGGCGCTCGACCGCGCGCGTTTCTCCTCCAGGATGATCTGTCGCTCGTTGTCGATCTCGGCGGGAAACAGGCTCATGCGCAAGGCCACGTCGGACATGTAGAGCATGCCCTTCTCCACGCTCTCGCGGCTGCCGCTGGGAAGGGCAAGCTGGTAGGTCGTCTGGTCGAAGCCCGTGAAGGCATTCTGGTCACGGCCGAAGGAGAGACCGAGCGACTGGAAGAAGGGAATCACCGCCCCCGGGGGGAAGTTGGCGGTGCCGTTGAACGCCATGTGCTCGAGGTAGTGGGCGAGCCCGCGCGTGGACTCTGTCTCGTTGAGGGAGCCGCTGGAAACGTGGAGCCAGATGGCTACGCGACCTTCGGGATTCTTGTGCTGCCGGATGATGTAGCTGAGCCCGTTGGGCAGCGTGCCCATGACGAGGGCGGGGTCGACGGGCAGCTTCTCGTCGCTCGGGGACGCCGCTCGCGCGGGGGCCAGCGATGTGAGGAGCAGGGCGGCGGTCAGCACCGGAATCAGGAACACTCGCATGCCACACCCTCCGGAGACGTGAGTGGGATCCGGACGCCTCAGACCTGGGGCGTCCCGGTCGATTCATAGTATCGCTGGATGTCGAAAAGCGCTCTGTCGAGTTGGTGGTGACAGAGGGCGACCGCGTCCAGGAGCCTCTTGAACTCCTCCTCCCCGCCCCCCAACTCCTCGCGATGGGCCAGCCCCTGCTGCGCGCGCCGATAGTGCCGGGCCGCCTGCTCTACCGCGCGGAGGAGATCCCACTCCAGCTCGGGTGCCACCATCTGCACCAAACCAGAACGGGGCAGAGGTCGAGACCTGCCCTGCAGTCGCGCGGCGCCCGCTTTGACGCTGGCCAGCGCGCGCACGAGATGCGTGGGCACGGTGCTGAGCTTCTTTCTGCGCATCAGACTGCCCACCCCGGTGTCCCCTCCCGTGACCCATCGCTGGGCCCACCGTAGCGCAGCGAGATGAGAGGGGGGTGAGACGGGAATGAGAAGCCTCATAGGATCGGACCGCCCGGCCCTTTGCGGTAGAATTGCCGCGCCGGGCTTCCATTTTCCAGGAGGATTCCATGCAGACTCGCCGTGACCTGCTGAAACAGGCCGGGGCCACCGCCGTCCTCACCACCGTCGCCGCTCCCCTCGCGCATGCCCAGTCGCGCAAGGCCACCCTCACCATCGCGCTCCCCTCGCCGCCCGAGACCATCGATCCGCACCAGTTCCGGTCGGTGCTGAGCGGCTCCGTCATCAATCTGATGGGAGAGGGCCTGATGGTCCGCGATCCCGTGAGCATGGAGATCAAGCCGCTCCTCGCGGAGTCCTGGCGCAACGTCAATCCCACCACCTGGGAGATCAGGCTCCGCCGCGGGGTCAAGTTCAGCAACGGGGAGGAATTCACGGGCGAGTCGGTGAAGTTCACCATCGAGCGCGCCATCACCTCCAAGCTCAACACGCTGGCCAAGCTCACCTGGCCGCCGTCGTTCGGCCAAGAGGTGACAGTGGTGGATCCCTACACCATGCGCATCACGACCAAGATTCCGGATCCCTTGGTGCCGGCGCGGCTCGCCGCCGAATCCCTCAACATGGCGCCCGCCAAGGGCCTCGCGGAGTACAAGGAGAAGTTCGTCACCGATCGCTTCATCGGCACCGGCCCCTATCGCCTGGCCGAGGTCGCGGGCACCGACCGCTTGGTGCTCGAGGCCAATCCTGGCTACTGGGGCACGAAGTCGCCGTCGCCGCGCATCGTGTGGCAGGTCATTCCCGATGCGGCCACGCGGGTGGCCGCGCTCCAGCGCGGCGACATCGACGTGATGCTCAACCTCCCCCTGCCCCTGGCCCCCACCGTGGAGGGAGATCCCAACCTGCGTGTGTACGCCGAGCTCTCCTCCCTTACCCACGGCATCCTCCTCAACGCGCGCGAGTCGCCGCCGCTCAAGGATCGCCGCGTGCGCCAGGCCCTCAACATGGCGGTGGACCGCCAGGCCATCATCAAGAATCTCTTCAACGGGCGCGGCCAGCTCCTCAACACCGTCACCGGCCGCAATGTGACGAACACCTTCGATCCGGGGCCCTATCCCTACGATCCCCCCCGGGCCAAGCAGCTCCTCGCCGAGGCCGGGCACGCGAACGGACTCGAGATCCAGCTCTGGCAATCCATCGGGCGCTGGACGCTCGCCGAGGAGATGGCACAGGTCATCGCGGGCTACTGGGACAAGGTCGGCGTCAAGACGAAGCTCCAGGTTCTGGAGTGGGCGGAGTACAACAAGCGCTCAGGCGCCTCGCAGCTCAAGGACGCGTTCTACTACGCCTTCATCAACGGCACGTGGGACGCCTCCTACACCGTGCAGCGCTTCAAGCCGGACTTCGCCTCCTTCCGCTACTTCGACGCCTCCGGCGATCTCCTCAAGGCCATCCGCGACTACGAGCAGACCTTCGATCCGAAGCGGCGCAAGGAGCTGGCCGCCCAGGCGCTCAAGGGACTTCACGACGAGGCGGTGTGGGTCTTCCTCTGGCAGCTCGAGCAGCTCACCGGCGTGTCGAAAAAGGTGAAGGGCTTCAAGATCCGTCCCGACGACTTCATCTGGGCGCGCGACGCCTACGTGGAGGCTTGAGGCGCTTCCCTTCCTCTTCCGTCGTCTCGGCCAGGCCGCCGTGGTAGGCCTCGGCGTGTCCGTGGCCGTTTTCGCCCTCGTGCATCTCTCGGGCGATCCCGTCCTCCTCATGGTCTCGCCCGACGCCCCGCCCGAGGTGGTGACGACTACCCGCCACGTCCTCGGCTTCGACCGGCCGCTCTACGAGCAATTCGGCCGCTATCTCGGCAACGCCCTGCAGGGCAACCTCGGCGTCTCCCTTCGCATGAACCGGCCGGTGACCACGCTCATCCTCGAGCGGCTCCCCGCCACACTTCAATTGACGGTGGCCGCGCTCGTGATCGCGGTGGTGGTGGCCATTCCCGCGGGCATCGTGTCCGCGGTGAAGCGGGGCACCCTGATCGACCGCCTCGCCATGGCGGGCGCCGTCGCGGGACAGGCCGTACCAATCTTCTGGCTCGCCCTCCTCCTCATCGCCTTCTTCGGCGTGCGCCTGCGCTGGCTCCCTGTCTACGGCAGCGGATCGCTCGCCCACTTCGTGCTCCCCGCGGTGAGCCTCTCCACCATCATCATGGGGCGCCTCGCGCGGCTCGTGCGCTCGAGCATGCTCGAGGTGCTGGGACAGGACTACGTCCGCACCGCGCGCGCCAAGGGCGTGGGCGAGTCGCGTGTGCTCGCCGTCCACGCCTTGAAGAACGCCGCCATCCCCATCGTCACCCTGCTCGGGCTGCAGTTCGCTCAGCTCTTAGGCGGCGCAGTAGTGACGGAGACCATCTTCGCGTGGCCGGGCATCGGCCGGCTCGTGGTGGAGGCCATCTTCAATCGCGACTTCCCCGTGGTGCAGGGCGTGGTCCTCGTAGTCTCACTCATCTTCGTGGCCGTGAACCTCCTCGTGGATCTCTCCTACGCCGTGCTCGACCCACGCATCCGCACGGAGACGGCATGAGGCGCGGGGAGCTGACCATGTGGCTGGCCGCACTCTTCCTCGGCCTCACCCTCGTCGTGGCGATCTTCGCAGGCGCGGTGGCGCCCTACCGCGCCAACGAGCAGGACATCGCGCGGCGGCTGCAGCCGCCCGCCCTCGGCCCGCATCTCCTCGGCACCGACGAAGTCGGCCGCGACGTGTTGAGCCGGCTCATCTACGGCGCGCGCATCTCCCTCCTCGTAGGCGTGGTGGCGGTGGCCCTCTCCTGCCCTCTCGGCGTCTTCGTGGGCGTCCTCGCAGGCTACGCGGGGCGCCGCACCGACGACGTGCTCATGCGTGTGACGGAGATCCAGCTCGCCATCCCCGCCATCCTCCTCGCCATCGCCGTCGTAGCGGTGCTGGGCCCAGGCATCCGCAACGTCATCCTCACCCTGTCCGTGACGGGCTGGACCCTCTACGCTCGCCTCACCCGCGGCGAGACGCTCGGGGTGAAGGCGCGGGACTTCGTGCAGGCGGCGCGCGCCACGGGGCGGGCGATCTGCGCATCATGACCCACCACGTGCTGCCCAACGTGCTCTCCCCCGTCATCGTGGTGGCCGTCTTCGCGGTGGCCAACATGATCATCCTCGAGGCGACCCTGTCGTTCCTGGGTCTGGGCGTGGAGCCCGACGTGGTCACGTGGGGGCGGATGCTCAACGGCGGGCGGCTCTACCTGAGCACGGCGTGGTGGATCACCGCCTTCCCCGGCCTCGCCATCTTCCTCACCGTGCTCGCCGTCAACCTGCTCGGCGACCAGCTCCGGGACTGGCTCGACCCGCGGCTCCGCAACACGCTGCGGAGCCATCAGCTCTAAGGGCGGGATGAGTCGCCTCAGCGGCGTCCTGAGGATCGCAGCCTTCGTGGCGGTTCTCTCGGCGGCCGGCGTTTACCTCTCCGACTATGTCTGGATCGAGTACCGACTGAGCCACGCTTCGGGCCCGGATGCTCTCGGCACGGTGACCTTCTACTACGCGACCCCGCTCAAGAACGGCCGGCTCAACATCTTCTACAACCAGCCCCAGACCGAGGTGTGCGTGTACGCGCTCTTCCCCCATGCCGGCTACCGCCCCTGCTGGTATGCCGAGCGGGAGAGGGTGCGGACCATCTAGGGCCGGAAACCGAGCCAGGTGGGCTGACAGTAGGCAAGCTCCCCTTTTTGCTCTCGGTCGAAGTTGAGACTCGACTCGGCCATCTCGATGGCGAGCACCGGGTGGGCAGGGTGCGCCGTGCGGTAATCGGCGGGACGGCCTGGCACCACAGCCAGATCGGGCTCGGGCTCAGACTCCCCGTCCAGCGAGATGGGTGCTCGGATGACCTGGGAAGTCGGCCGAGGCAGTCCTAGCCGCCGAAAGCGTCCCAGGCGCGCCGCGCCATCCCGCCGATGAGCCGATACGCGGCGGTGAAGCCGGGGGTGCCGTCGGGCAGAGCGGCAGGCACGTGCTCGGTGTACGCAGTGAGGATGAAGAGCGGGGCGCCGTCCTTGAACACGATGCCCGCGTCCATGAAGCCACGCGAGCCGGTGCCCGTCTTGTGGGCGACCTTGGTGCCGAGAGGCAGCTCCGAGGGCAGACGCGTCTTGAGCTTCTGCCACGAGAGAATGTCGAGGGCGAGTCGGCAGAGCTCCCGCGTGGAGCCAAGCTTGGCCGCCATCGCCTGGTCGTCCACCGCACGCAGGATCATCTCGAGCAGCTTGCCCTGATCGTTGGGCGTGGTGGTCGTCACCTGCTCCAGGGTGTGGTCGGGTCCCAGGCGCGGCGGGATGCCGAAGCGGTGGATGGTGCGCGTCAGGCCGATGGCATCGCAATAGCGCTGGATCTCGCCCAGGCCGACCATGTCGACGACGGTACCCGTGCAGGTGTTGTCGCTCACGATGATCATCTGCACGAGGGCGTCTCGGAAGGTAATCCAGAAGCCCGGTGTCATGTGTTGGAAGGTCCCTGAGTCGTTGTCCTGGTAGCGCGCTTCGATAGTGACCTTCTGGTCCAGGGAGAGTTTGCCGTCGTGCACCGCCTTGAGGGCCGCCATGAGGATGGAGATCTTGCGTGTGCTCGCCGAGGGGACGGGCACGTCGCCCATCCGATCCGCGCTCCGGCCGGACTTGAGATCCTTCAGGTACCAGCTCGTCTGAAAGGGCAGCGCATCGCACATCGCGTTCATCTGCTTCACCAGAGCATCCATGTGAATCTCCTCAATGCGGGTGAGAGGTCCTTGAGCGATTAGCGCGAAGGGCGCGCGTTCTCCCCCTTCGGAGGCGAGGGAAGGAAGGAACGCCAGCGCGATTCCGCTTGCTCGAAGCCGGGGCCGCGATCGATGAGCGCCGTGTCGCGAGCGCGCCGGCCGCGCGCCTCGTCGGTGGCGGTCTTGTCCACGTCGAGCGTAACGGCATCGAGCACCACGCCGTAGTCGTCCAGGGCACCGCGCACGCTGACGAAGCCGCGGGCCACGTCGGCGCTCACCCGCTCAGGGTCGCGTTCGAGGGGATGGCCCCAGCCGCCGCCGCCACAGGTTTCAAGGCGCAGGAGATCGCCGCGCTCGAGCACGATGCCATCGCCCAGAGACAGGAGCTCGCGCTCCTTGGGCGTACCGGGGTTGAGCACGATTCGCCCGGTCCGTCCCGCGCGCCCGCCCGCCACCCCGTAGGGCGCTACCAGGGTGTTCTCCATGCGCGTGGCCAGCTCCGCTCGCTCCGCGAGCACGCGCACGTCCCGAAAGACTCCACAGCCGCCGCGATGGAAGCCCGGGCCGCCCGAGTCGGGACGCACGGCGTAGCGCTCCACGCGCAGCGGGAAGTCGCGCTCCACGTACTCGACCGGGTAGTTCTCCTGGGCGATGTAGTAGATGACGTCCACGCCGTCGGCGAAGGGGCGCGCGCCCAGCCCCACCCCGAGCCCCTCGATGCACAGGATGGGACGGCGGCGCGCTTCGTCCCACGAACGGAAGTAGTAGAGGACATAGACGGGCGAGCCCGCGGGTACCTTGCCCCCATTGGCCTGGGCGAGACTGCCGAAGATGCACGACATGACGCGGAAACGCGTGTTCGCCCGCATGCCGAGGGGCGCCGGGAAGCGCGGCTTGAGAATGCTTCCCTCGCGGGCGATCCACTCGTCCAGATTGTAGAGGAGCCCCTCGTTGACGTCGAGTTCGGCGTCGATGGACTGGAGATAGCGGCCGAAGGCGATGCGGAGCAGCCCCGCGTTGGTCGTGAAGTTGATGGGGCCGCGCGCCTGGTCGTCCGAGCGCGAGCCGTCGAGGCGCACGTGATCGCCCGCCCGCGTCAGCTCGAGCTCGATGCGGAAAGGTCGCTGCTCGCTACCCCCGTCGCTGTCGAGGAAATCGTGGAAGCTCCAGCGGCCTTCGGGCACCATCCGAAGGAAGAGCTCACGCGCTCGCGCCGCCGTCTGCGCGATGCACTCGTCGAAGGCGGCGAGCACGGTCTCCACGCCGTAGCGCCCGCACAGCTCGGTCAGCCGCGCGTCGGCGAGCCGGCAGGAGGCCATCATGGCCCGCGTGTCGCCCTCGACCAAGTCGGGGAGCCGCGAGTTACGCAGGAAAATCCGGTAGGCCTCCTCGTTGAGCCGGCCTTCCCGCACGATGCGCACGGGCGGCACGAGGAGACCCTCGTGGTAGATCTCCGTGGCATGCGGCGAGATGCTTCCCGCACGCAGGCCGCCGATGTCCTGATAGTGGCCGAAGGTGGTGGCAAAGCCGATGAGGCGGCCCTCGTGGAAGACGGGCGCGGTGAAAACCATGTCCTGGTGGTGCTGCACGGCGCCGTCGGACAGGTACGGGTCGTTGAACCAGTAGGCGTCGCCGGGCTTCATGGTCTCGAGCGGGTACGCGCGGAGGACCGGGCCCACCATGCCGGGCCCGCTTGCCGAGATGTGGGACGCCACCATGCGGCCGGCCCGATCGTAGATGCCGACGAAGTAGTCCTTCTTCTCCTTGATGAAGGGCGACATCGCGCAGCGCTCCATCAGGAGCTCCATGTCGCGGATCGTCGACGCCAGGCTGCCGCGGATGATCTCGAGCGTGACCGGATCAGGCATGCGAGCGCTCCAGGAGGAGGTTGTGGGCATGGTCCACACGCGCACGGAAGCCGGGCGCCACCAGGCAGGTCGTGTCGTCCTGGTCGACGATGGCCGGGCCATCGAAGGCCATGCCTGGCGCGAGCCGGGCGCGCGCGTACACGGGGACGTCGGCGGCGCCGCCGCCGCGGAAGTACACCGAGCGCTGTCCGGTGAGCGCGACCCGGGCGTCCACTGACGCCGCGACGGCCGGCGGCGGCGTGCGCTTCGGCAGGAGCCCGACGGCGGTGACGCGGAGGTTGACCAGCTCGACCTGCGCCCGCGGTAGGTCGTACGTGTAGAGCCGCCGGTGCTCGGCGTGAAACGTGGCGACCAGCTCGTCGAGGCGGGCGCGGGTGATCCCGCCCTCGCCCAGCGGGCACGTCAGCTCGAAGCTCTGGTGCTCGTAGCGCAGGTCGGCGCTCCGCTCGAAGCGCTG
>DATGCY010000662.1:0-2592 GCA_035311385.1 Candidatus Methylomirabilota bacterium | reverse complement strand
CAGCGGAGGGAAACGGGATCGCTTATGATTGGCTCACGCTCAGCCCAGGAGGGAGACCCCATGGCCTACACGCGGATCTCGGCCGACTGCCACATCGACATGCCCTGGATGCCCGCCGATCTCTTCACGAGCAATGCGAGCGCCGCATTGCGTGACCGCATGCCTTACGTCACGGACGGGCCGGACGGCCCGACCTGGACGTCGAAGAATGGCGCCTCGTTCGGACTGTGGGGCGGGGTGGGGCCGTCGGGACAGAAATACATTCCCGGGATGCACTACCGCGCGGACGTGATGGCGTCCACGGGGCTCTACGAAGACGGGAAGAAGCATATCGCTCGGCCGACCACCCCTGAGCTGCGCATCAAGGACATGGAGCGCGACGGCGTCCAGGCCGAGATCATCTTCGGCATCCTGGGGGCGGCGACGCGGCTCAACGACCACGAAGCGGCCGGCGAGATGTTCCGCATCTACAACGACTGGCTGGTGGACTTCTGCCGCCACTATCCCGACCGCCAGATTGGCCTCGCCTGCCTGCCTTACGGCGACATCGGAGCGGCGGTGAAGGAGATCCACCGCGTGGCCAAAATGGGGCTGCGTGGTCTCGAGCTTTCCTGCTCGTGGGACATGGAACCCATGTGGCATCCGGTCTGGGAGCCGCTGTGGCAGGCGGTGAACGAGGTCAACCTGCCACTTCACTTCCATACCTTCCCGACCTTGCCTCCCAGCGTGCGCGAGAAGGCCACCGGCCAGACGAAGCGCTCCGCCATGTTCACCAGCGTCTCGGGCTTCCAGATGAACCTCATCAACATCCTGGCCGCGGTGATCGGGAGCGCGGTGCTCGAGCGGTATCCCAACCTTCGCATCTCCTTCGGGGAGAGCGGTATCGGCTGGATTCCCTACGCGCTGGACCGCATGGACTTCGAGTGGGAGGATCGCTTCCGCGATCTCGGTCTCACCATGAAACCGAGCGACTACTGGCGGCGGCAGTGCAAGGCGACCTTCCAGTTCGACCGCATCGGCACCAAGCTCATCGAAGACATGGGCGTGGAGACATTGATGTGGGGCTCCGACTATCCGCACGGCGACGGGGTGTGGCCGGAGTCCTCCAAGTACATCGAGGAGCAGTTCGGGCATCTGCCGGCGGACGTCACCCACAAGATCGTCTGCGAGAACGCGGGGAAGTTCTACGGCCTGATCAAGTAGCGGATGGCCGACAGGTCGAGCCGCGGCCGCCTCCAGGCGATCGCGCGGCGGGTCATGGCCGAGCGGGGGCTGGAGGCGGACTTCTCGCCCGCCGCCCGCGCCGAGACCGATGCCCTCACCGGGCCCGCCCGCGAATCCGAAGGCGGCGTCCGGGATCTTCGCCGCCTGCTCTGGTGCTCGATCGACAACGACGACTCGCGCGACCTCGACCAGCTAACCGTGGCCGAGCCGGCGACCGGCGAAACAGTGCGGATCCTCGTGGCGGTGGCGGACGTTGACGCCCTCGTCGAGAAGGACTCGGCCATCGACGGACACGCGCGGGCCAACACCACGTCCGTCTACACCGCGGCGGCCATCTTTCCCATGCTGCCGGAGCGTCTGTCCACCGATCTCACCTCGCTCAACGAGGACGAAGACCGGCTCGCCCTCGTCATCGACATGACAGTGGCGCGCGACGGCCGCGTGAGCGGATCAGACATCTACCGCGCCACCGTGCGGAACAAGGCCAAGCTCGCCTACAACTCCGTGGGCGCATGGCTCGAGGGCGGCGCTTCGCCACCTCCCAAAGTCGCCACGGTGGTCGGGCTCGACGAGCAGCTCCGCATCCAGGACCGTGCGGCTCAGGCCATGAGGACGCTCCGTCATGAGCGCGGCGCTCTCAGCCTGGACACCATCGAGACGCGCGCGGTGTTCGACGGCGATCTGATCGCCGATCTGCGCCCCGATCAGAAGAACCGAGCCAAGGAGCTGATCGAGGACTTCATGATCGGCGCCAACGGGGTCACCGCGCGTTATCTCGAAGACAAGGGGCTGCCCTCACTCCGGCGTGTGCTCCGCTCGCCGGAGCGCTGGGAGCGCATCGTGGAGCTGGCCGCGGGACTCGGCGAGAAGCTCCCCGGGACACCGAGCTGCCAGGCCCTCGAGGGCTTCCTCGCCGCGCGTCACAAGGCGGACCCCGTGCGCTTCCCCGATCTGTCTCTCTCCGTGATCAAGCTCCTTGGCAAAGGTGAGTACGTGGTGGAGCGCCCCGGCCAACCCGAGGAAGGTCACTTCGGTCTCGCCGTCCGCGACTATTCGCATTCCACCGCGCCGAACCGGCGCTTCCCCGACTTGATCACGCATCGTCTGTTGAAGGCGGCCATGGCGAATCGTGCCGCGCCGTACGGCATCGACGAGCTCGACGCGCTGGCCCGGCATAGCACGGAGCAGGAGGACAACGCCACGAAGGTAGAACGCCAGGTGCACAAGTCGGCCGCCGCCCTGCTGCTGTCCTCGCGCATTGGCCATCGCTTCGATGCCATCGTGACGGGCGCCTCGCCCAAGGGAACGTGGGTGCGTATCTTCCACCCCGCGGTGGAGGGCAAGGTCGTCCGCGGCGCCGAGGGATTG
>DATGCY010000661.1:0-5248 GCA_035311385.1 Candidatus Methylomirabilota bacterium | reverse complement strand
TCGGTCAGCCGCGCGAGCGCGCCGGCCCGGTCGAGGGTGAGCACGCGGCCGCTCGCCACCACCTGTCGGCCATCGACGTAGACGTCTCGCACCGCCCGATCGGCGGCGTGAAAGATGAGCGAGCGCAACGGATCCCGCGCGGGCATCATCCACGGGTTGTCGAGATCGACCAGGACGAGATCCGCCTTTGCCCCGGGGGCGATCCGGCCGATGTCGTCGCGCAGGAGCGCTCGCGCGCCGCCCGCCGTCGCCGCGTGGAAGACGTCGGCCATCTCGGTGCTGCGGATGTCCTCGGCGGCGATGCGCGCGAGCACCGTCGCCCAGCGCATCTCCTCCAGCAGGTTCTGCGGCACGGTGTCGGTTCCGATTCCCACGTTGATGCCGGCGCGTCGGTACTTCCCGAAATCCTCCAGCGTGTGACCGTACCGGGCGAACGGCGTCGGGCAGTGCGCGACCGACGTGCCCGTGTCGGCCATGATCGCGATGTCGCGGCGCGACCACCAGTGCAGCCACGAGTGCTCGTCGACGAAGATCCCGTGACCGAAGATCGTACCGGGGCCGGCGAGGCCGATCCGATGCGCCCACTGAATCGGCGTGATGCCATGCCGGCGCACCATCTCGTGGAACTCGGCGACCGCCTGAGCGCAGTGGACGGTCAAGGGCAGATTGCGCTCCCGCGCCGCGGCGACGCTGTCGCGCAGGAGGTCCTCCGTGCACGTGTCGATCTGCATGGGCGACACCATCCCGGAGAGCCGCCCACTCGGATGCGTGGCGAGCTCGTCACAGAGCCGCAGCGCCGCCTCGAATTTTTGGCGACCGGCCGCCTCGTTCCACTCGTACTCGAGCAGGTGCGAGCGGCGCACGACCCACCGGGCTGAGGCGTAGCCGGGCGCCAGCACGCCGCGCAGCCCGCTCCGCGCCATCAGCTCGACCCAGCCCGGGTAGAGAGGGGAGATATCGACGAGGGTGGTCACGCCGGAGGCGAGCAGCTCGCAGTAGGCGGCCTCCGCGCAGGCGAGCCGGCCCTCCTCGTCCGGCCAGTAGGCGCCGCCGCGCTCGAACAGTCCCGACATGTACATCTCGGGAACGCCGTGCTCCTCGCGAATACCGCGGTAGCTCGCCTCGTGACCCGGGTGCGCGTGGATGTCGATCAGTCCCGGCATGACCATCAGACCGCGGCCGTCGATGGTCTGGTCGGCGGCGCCCGAGTAGTTCCGCCCGACGAAGGTGAGGGTGCTGTCGGCGAATACCACGTCGCCGTGCTCGAGATAGGCGTGGCGCCGCTGCGGAGCGTCCCATGCCACCACCCAATCCGCGTTCTTGATGCATACGGTTGTCGTCATCGCGCTCCCTCGATTGATCTCGATCCGCGCACGAGCATCGCTCATCGCATCGACCGGCCGCCGTTGGATCGGGCCAAGTTTACCAGCCGGCCCGCCGGTCTCGACTCGCGCTATCATCCACCGCGACGCCCAGTGGGAGCACGGATCGCGCTACGCACCCATGCGACCAGAAAAGGAGCCCGCGGTGATCGAGAACCCCATCAAGTGGCCAAGCGGATACCGGTGCGCGGTGAACTTCTCGTTCGATATGGACGCAGAGAGCCTGCTCCACATCTATTTTCCGGACACCGCGCACAACCGAGTGGCCATGGCCTCCCGCCTCCGCTATGGGCCGGAGGTGGCGGTGCCCCGGATCGTCGACGCGTTCGAGCGGCTCGGCCTGCGCCAGACCTTCTTCATTCCCGGATGGTGCATGGAGCAATATCCGCGGGCCATCGCCCTCATTGCCGACCACGGGCACGAGATCGCGCACCACGGGTACATGCACGAGAAGATCAACCAGCTGACCCGGGAGGAAGAGCGGACCGTCTTCTTCCGCGCGCTCGACAGCATCGTGAAGGCCACCGGCCGGCCGCCGCGCGGCTTTCGCGCTCCGTCGGGGGCCTTCTCCCGGCACACCGTAGACTTCCTCGTGGAGGCGGGGCTCGACTACGACGCGTCGCTCGCCGGCCACGACATCCCGTACCTGATCGGCAACGGCCGGGGCACGCTGGTGGAGCTGCCCCACGATGCCACCATGGACGACTGGACCCAGTACGTGTGTCTCCGCGAGTTCGGCTACATGCTGCCCATCGCGTCGCCGGAGCGGGCCACCGAAGTGTTTCGGGCGGAGTTCGACGCGGCGTGGCGGCACGGGCTCTTCTGGAACTCGGTCTGGCACCCGTTCGTGTCGGGACGCGCGGCCCGCTGCGACGCGATGGTCGACCTGATCGAATACATGAAGGCGAAGGGCGGGGTGTGGTTCGCTCGCCTCGACGAGATCGCCGCCCACGTGCGGAGCGAGATCGCCGCCGGGTGGAAGCCGCGCGCCGACCGCCTCCCGTACTGGGACGCGCCGCTTCCGGGTGTCATCGCCGGTAACGGAGTATTGCCCGGCTGACGGGGCCCCCGGCGCCCGAAGCGTCAGACCATCAGGGAGCTTTGGCAAAGAGATCCAGGATGCGTATGACCTGATGCGGAGCCTGGGGGCGGAGGAGCGGGAAGGTGACCCCGGCCTGCCGATAGCGCTCCACGCGCTCGACGACTTCTTCCGGCGTGCCCGTGGCCGTGGTGTTCTCGATCAGACGCCGGGGCAAGGCCTTGGCGACGCCGGCCTTGCCGCCCTGGGCGAGGGCCTCCCGGAGCGTGGGGAAATCAGCCGGATCGATGGCCGGCTCGCCCACTCGCAGCCGCCGCTCGGTCTCGGCCTGAAAATTCGAGGACTCGAAGCGGCTGGCCGCCTCCCACCGCACCGCCTCGACGGCTTCGTCGTGCGCGTCCTCCACCGAGCACGGGATGATCTGCGCCACCTCGAAGCCCGCCCAGTCCCGCCCGGCCTCCCTCGCGGCGTCCTTGACGACGGCGATGGCGTTCGCCACGTACTCGGGAGAGGTGTGGGCGTCCAGCAATACCCCGTCGGCGAGCTGCCCGGCCAGGCGAAGGCCCGTCCGGCTCATGGCGGCGAACCAGAACGGAATGCGTGGACGCGGCGGATCCCAATTGAGCCGGACGCCGTCGAGCTCCACCGCTTGTCCTTTGTACGTCACCCTGCCCCCGGCGAGAAGCAGCCGGACGCATTCCACCCATTCGCGGAGCGTGAGCGCGGGGTCGGCAGGCGGCAGGCCGTGACGGCGCGCATGCTTGTCCGTGCACGCGCCCGGCGCCAGCACGATGCGGCCGCCCGTCAACTCATCGAGCGAGGCGAGAGTCTGGGCCATGACCACCGGGCTTCGTAACCGCACGACCTGAGTGCAGCCAAGCGCGATCTTCGCGGTGGCCAGGCCGAGGGCCGTCACCGCCGTCACCGAATCGCGGTTGCAGAGCACGGTCTCGGAGAAGAAGGCCATGTCGTATTCGCGCCGCTCCGCCTGGCGGGCGAGCTCCGCCATCTCGCGAACGCTCATCGCCGGATCGTAACCCGTAGCGACACCTGTCTTGTCCATGTCCGCTTCCTCTCTCGGTTCAGGGGATGTGCTAGAGTACCGTCGGTTCTCCGCCGATCATCGTGATCCGCGAGTTTTGAACGCGTTTCCCGCCGTCATCCCGCGAGGGCAGGAGGCATCCATCAGCTACCCAGGATGGGACACGATCCGCAATTCGACCTATGCCCGGCAGCGGTACTTCCCCATGCTCGAAGCCGACGAACCCACGTTCATGGGCCTGCCCCACGCCATCTCGCCGGCGGATTTGAAGGGCGTGGACGCGGTGATCATCGGCGCTCCCTATGTCGCCAGCTGGACCGAGTACGCCGGCGTGCCGAAGAGTGACTGGATTGCCGGTCCCAAGCGCGTGCGGCAGCAATCCATCCGATATCAGTCGGGCTATATCCAGGACTTCGACCTCGACGTGTTCGAGCACCTCAAGGTGGTCGATTTCGGCGACGCGAAGATCCCGCCGGAGGCCAATGACAAGCCGACGGTCGAGAACATCCTTCGCGCGCAGGCGGCGGTCGAGGAGAAGGTCAACCAGGCGCTCGATGCGGGGGCGCTCCCCATCGTGGTCGGGCAGAACTCGCCGTGCGGCTCGTACGCCATCGCCAAGCCTATCGCGGAGCGGACCAAGGGCAATGTCGGCGTCATCAGCCTCGACACCCACTGGGACTCGCGGATGTACGACCGGCTGACCATGGACGCGAGGATAGCGGGCAGCGGGGACTGGAAACGGAAGATGTACGACTTCCACGCGAACATCACTCCGCACAATCTCGTGGAGATCGGCGAGCGGGGCATGCTCGAGAGCAAAGAGATCGTCCGGGATTTCCTGCGCCGGGGCGCGCACTTCTATCCGATGTGGAAGGTGCGCACCGAGCTCGGCATCGACGGATTGTGCCGGGAGCTCCAGCATGCGTATGCGGGCACGGACGCCGTCTACGTGCACTTCGACATGGACGTCCTCGGGGGCGCCGGCCCCGCCCCCGGCGACATTCTCGGCGAGCTCGCGGAGCCCATCGGCATGTCGGACTACGAGGTGATCCGGGTGGCGCACGAGATCGGCAAGCGGGGACTGGCCGGGCTGTCTTTCATTTGCATTCCCCCGGGCTCCGCCGTCATCTACCGGACCATCGTGTACGTCATCATGTACATGCTCGCCGGAAAGGTGCTCGGGCGATCGCCGACGACGACCTAGCTCCCGCCGCGCGCCGGCGCGCGTCAGAGCATGTAGTCGAAAGTACCGCGCTCCTCGAACGGCCCGCGCACCACGGCGTGGCCGTCGCGGACCATGATCTGCCCCCGCGCGAGGACGGTGTCGACCATGAGGTCCCCCGTGAGGAGGACGATATCGGCGTCCTTGCCCGGGCCGAGTGAGCCCTTGTGGTCGTCGATCCCGAGGACGCGTGCGACGTTCGAGGTGATGAGGGGCAGCGCCTGAGGAAGAGACAGCCGATTGGTCCGGATGATGTGCAGCCACTCCCGATGGAGGATGCGCGGCCACGCATTGTGGAGGCCCACGACCTGGTCCTGGCCGTCCAGGAGGGGCATCGACACATTGGCGTCGGACGAAAGCGTGATCTGGTCGAGCGGCACGCCGGCCTCGAGCACGCTCCGCACCGCTTCGTCCGGATTCAGGCCGGTGACGCTGCCCGAGCGCTGGCTCAAATTGGCGCTGAAGTCCAGGGTGCCGCCCATCTTGGCGAACTTGACCGCATCCGCGATCATCTCGGGCGCCTTCCGGTTCACGTGCGTAGGCACGATCTGGCGGATGGGCAG
>DATGCY010000660.1:0-4724 GCA_035311385.1 Candidatus Methylomirabilota bacterium | reverse complement strand
CGCAACTGGCGCATGGTCGAGGAGATCACCAGCGGGCTGAGACGGCTCGACCCCGCCGACCCGGTGAAGTACGACTTCGCCCTCTGTCACAAGCGCATGTCGGGGCAGTGCCTCAATCGTCGCGATGCCGTGGTGTGCGCGCCGTGCGGGCTCCGGCCGGTGTGCCGGCACTGGAGGCGGTGATGGACGTCGGTGCCGTCGTCGCCATCGGCGGGCTGGTGTTCGTGGCGGTGCTGGCGGCCGGGGCCTTGTGGCGGGTCGCCGCGCGCCTGCGTGAGCTGGAGGCGGCGCGGCACCAGCCCGAGCAGGCCCTGCTGCTCCTGCAGCGCGAGATCGAGAGCGCCCGCGCGGAGGCGCGCCACGGCCGCGCCAGTGGATGCAGACGGGTTGGAGGCGGCAGGGCGCGCACACGCGGGTGTCGCGACGATTCAGGCATTGGCCGGACATGCGCTTGTGACAGAGAGCGAAGTCGTACTTCACCGGGTCGGCGGGGTCGAGCCGTCTCAGCCCGCTGGTGATCTCCTCGACCATGCGCCAGTTGCGGCTGCGTCGGCGCGTGAGCCCGATCGAGCGGGCCATGTTCTCGATGTGTGTATCCACGGGCATCAGCAGCGCCGAGGGAGGCACGCCCCGCCAGATCCCGAAGTCCGGCGCCTCGCGCCGGATCATCCAGCGCAGGTAGAGATGAAGGCGCTTGCACGCGCCGCCCGTCGACGGCCGGGGGAACCAGTGCTTGTAGCCGTAGGAGAGGCGCCGGCGCGGGAAGATCGGGGAGAGATCCTGGTCGAGGAAGCCCTGGGAGAAGTGCTCGAGGGCGAAGCCCACGTGGGCATGCGCCGGCGAGTAGCCCTCGAGGAAAAAGGCTTCGAGCGAGCCGTGGCGGACGAGGAGTTTCCGGGCAGCCAGGCAGAAGGCGAGCACGTCACGCTCGCGATTGAAGCGATAGCGGAAGCCCGCGAAGAGCCGCGCGTGCTTCTCGAGATCGAAGCTCTCCACGAAGCGCGCGGGCGAGTCGCCCATGCGCTCCAGCACCCAGGAGATCCAGGGACCGAAGAGGTCCACCCGGCCGTAGGCCATGCAGGCGGCGAAGAGTCCCACCAGCTCGATGTCGGCGGGATCGCGGTAGCGGGCGGGAAACTGGATCGCGTCCTGCTCGACGCGGGCGGCCCAGTTGAGCTCGCGACAGAGCTCGTCGAGGGGCTGCTTGAGTCTACTCGCGGCGGGCATCCATGCGCCTATGGAGGGATTCTAGCACGCGTGTGCGGGCGCATCGGGCAAGGAGACGCTTGCCGCGCTCCCTTGGGCGTTGCTATCCTCTCGCGGGAGGAGGGCATCATGATCAAGGTCGGCATCGTGGGCTTGGGGGTCATCGGCAGGCACGTCGCGGAGGCGATCACCAGGGGAATTCCCGGAGTCGCGCTGGCCGGCGTCACCGTGCGCGATCCCGCCAAGGCGCACGGCTATCGCGCCCTCGCGCTGGACGCGCTCATCCGCGAGTCGGATCTCATCCTGGAGGCGGCGACCCAGGCCGCGCTGCGCGAGTTCGCCCCGTCCGTGCTCGCGGCGGGCAAGCACCTCATGGTCCTCTCGGTGGGCGGCCTGGTGGGGGCGCTCGACGAGTGGTCCCGGCTCGCGGAGAAGCACGGTTGCCGCATCCTCGTGCCCTCGGGCGCGGTGGCGGGGCTCGACGGCATGAAGGGCGCCCGCGAGGCCGGCATCACGTCGGTGACCATGGAGACGCGCAAGCCGCCCCGCGGCCTTGCCGGGGCGCCGTGGATCGAGCAGCAGAAGATCGACCTCGACGCCATCACGAAAGAGACCCTGATCTTCGAGGGGCCAGCCACGGAGGCGGTCAAGGCCTTCCCCGCGAATGTCAACGTAGTAGCCGCGGTGTCGCTGGCCAGCGTCGGGCCGGAGAGGACCCGCATCCGGATCTATGCCGTCCCCGGGCAGGCGCGCAATCAGCATCGCGTCGTCGTGGAAGGGGAGTTCGGGCGCCTCGCGGTGGAGATCGAGAACGTACCCTCGGAGAATCCGCGCACGGGCAAGCTCTCCTATCTCTCCGCCATCGCCATGCTCCGCGAGCTGGGCGCCCCCCTGCAGATCGGCAACTAGGGTCGCGTCTGGCGACGGACGCGGTCGGCCCCGATCGGCCATCGCGGGCGACGAGCCCGAGGTGGCAGCCCTTCCCGTCGAGGTGTACGGTGAGCCATCGCCACCGGCTAGAGCCTCGTCACCAAGCCGAAAGGAGGACCCCATGGCCCAGCAAACACCCAGGGTGAAGCCGATTCCCGACGGCTACCACAGCGCGACACCATACCTGATCGTCGAAGGGGCCGCGCGCGCCATCGACTTCTACAAGCGCGCCTTCAACGCCACGGAGCTCATGCGGATTCCCGCCCCCGACCAGCGAATCGGACATGCCGAGATCAAGATCGGCGACTCGGTCATCATGCTCGCCGACGAGCATCCCGACATCCAGGCTCGCGGGCCACAGCACTACGGCGGCTCGCCGGTGAGCATCCTGCTCTACGTGGACAACGTCGACGCGGTCTTCCGGCAAGCCGTCTCGGCCGGGGGCAAGGAGACGCGGCCGGTGGCCGATCAGTTTTACGGTGACCGCTCGGGCAGCCTCACCGATCCCTTCGGCCACCACTGGCACCTCTCGACCCACAAGGAAGACGTGAGCATGGAGGAGCTTCAGCGCCGCATGGCGACCATGTCGAAAGCCTGAGCGGGCTCGCCGCCCTGCTCGGTTCGCCTTACTTCGATGTGTGGGCGCGGGACCTCCGAGACAAACCAGCGGCCTGCACCAGCGGATACCGACGGGGCGGCCTGATACCCCCGAGGCTCAGCGGCGAGGAAATTCCGCGAGGCTCGCTAAGGGATCGTAGCTCCGATTCTCGAAGCCCTGGTAGTGCATCACCGTCATCATTCCCGCCGCCTGGTGGTAGAGCAGATGGCAGTGGATCATCCAGTAGCCGGGATAGAGCGCGTCGAACTCGACCTTCACCGTCTGCTTGGGCGAGACGAGCACGGTGTCGCGCCGCGCTCCGGAGACCGGCGCTCCGCCCACCGCCGTCACCTGGAACACGTGCCCGTGGAGGTGCATGGGATGGGTCATGGGCGTCTGGTTCTCGAAGGTGATCTCCACGCGCTCGCCCTGCTTCACCTCGAGGGGCGTGATCTTCGGCCACACCTGGCCGTTGAGGTTCCACACGTACGTTCTCATGTCGCCACCCAGCGTCACGCGGAGCCGGCGATCGATGGGCCGACGGGCGAGCGGATGAAGCGCTCGTAGCCTCGCCTCCTGCTGGTTGGTCAGGGCGCCCGCCACGCGCGGAGCCTTCGGGCTCAGGGTGGGCACCGTCGTCCCTGCCGTGGCAAGAACGATCCCCGCCTGGCCGTCGGTGCCCTCGGCTTGGGCGATGATGGGATAGGCGCCACCGCCGCGGGGGATCTGGACGCGCAGATCGATGCGCTGAGCGACCCCGAGCTCGAAGCGCGTGCCCGCGAGCGGCACAATGTCCTCGCCATCGACGGCGATGGCCTGCGCGCCCAGCGGCCCCGTACTCACGAAGTAGTTGCTCGAGCTCGACATGTTGATGACGCGGAGGCGCGCGCTCTCGCCCTCGTTGACCCGCACCACGTCGGGATCGGTGAGCGAGCGCCGATTGGCGAGGAATGCGTCGTAGGTCACGTCGGTGAGGTCGGGCTTGTTCCCCATGCCCTTCTTCATCGAGCCCGCCATCTTCATGCCGCCCATGGGCATGGTTTGGAGAGACTCGAGAATGGCCGCGGGATCGCGCGTGGTGAAGTCGTTGAGCATCATCACCACGTCCCGCATCGGGTGGGGCGAGCGTTCGTCCACGATGATGAGCGGCGCGGTAACCATGATCTGCTCCTGCAGGCCGAAGTGCGAGTGCATCCAGTAGGTGCCGGCCTGCACGAGGGGGAAGTCGTAGAGCCGCCGCTCGCCCGGCTTGATGGGCGGCTGGGTTACATAGGGCACGCCGTCCTGCCCGTCGGGGAGGATCAGCCCGTGCCAATGGATGGAGAGGGGATCGGCGAGGCCGTTGTCGAGCGCGACCTGGAAGCGACCACCGCGCCGCCCGACCCAGCCGAGACGCCCGTCCTCCCGCTCGATCCGATAGGCCTTGCCTACCTTGCCATCCACGGTGAGCTCCCCCGGCACTACGCGCAGGCGCACGAAGCCCGCGGGCAGGCTCGCCGCCGGCTGCGCGCGGGCAGAGCTTGCTGCGATCGTCCCGAGAGCGCCCACCGAACCGGTCAGGAACGCGCGCCTCTCCATGTGCCCCCCTTGCCTCGGTGCTTCGCTCACGATCGAAGACGTAGCCTGCCGGCTGATCAGTGATACGGCAGCCAGTATGGTACCCGCTGCTCCGAGAACTCGCTTCCGCTTCGCTCGCCACCTGTGATCTTTACGGGCCCCACGACACGATCTTCTCGGGTCGACGACGATGATCATGGCCAATCACGACTCGCCATCGCGCTCTTCTTCGCGCTGCCGAGCCTCCCCCATCCGGTCACCGCCTCGGCTGTTCCGTTCGGCGTGATGGAGCGCGCCTCGATCTTTCCCGGATGGCATACTGCCCAAGCATGTCTTCTCCATCTCACGTGTGCTTCGTCACCTGCCTCACGTGGCCGGACATCTCCGAGAGCGACCGCCACGTTCAGCAAGCCCTCGAAGGGCGTGGCATCAG
>DATGCY010000659.1:0-4149 GCA_035311385.1 Candidatus Methylomirabilota bacterium | reverse complement strand
TCGGCGATGGCGCGGATGGGCTCCTGGAAGAGCGGCTCCGCCGTCACGTCGGCAACGCGCCGGCCGCCCAGGTAGACGCAGGGCGCATTCTTCCGGAGCGACTCGACGTACGCCTGTCCGCTGCGGGCTGGCATGGTGGCGTGTCCTTTCTCCGCGGCTCGACGTCCGTGAGCGCCGCATGCTGTTACACTACCCGGCGGCAAGCCGCCGCCGATCCGAACCGGGAGGACCAACATGCCACACCTGAGGATGCTTCTGCTCGCTCTGTTGACGATCTCCCTCGCCGCGCCGGAACCCGCCCGCGCCCAGGTTACCCTCACCATGTCGTCGTGGGTCTCGCCCCAGCATCATCTGACGAGCGTGGTCCTGCAGGGGTGGGCGACCGAGGTGGAGAAGGCGACGAACGGGCGGGTCAAGTTCACTATGCTGCCCAAGCATCCCTCGGCGCCGCCCGGCACCTTCGATGCTGTTCGCGACGATCTCGTGGATCTCTCCTACGTCACCGCGAGCTACACGCCCGCCCGCCACATCCTGCCTCTCATGGCGGAGCTGCCCGGCTCGGGGGAGACGGCGCTCATCAACTCCGTCGCCTACTCGCGGATTTACTGGAAGTACTTCGACAAGGTGGGCGAGTACAAGGGCGTGAAGCTCCTCGGCGTGTTCACCCATGGTCCCGGGCAGATGTTCACCAAGCGCCCCGTGTCGGGGATCAACGACATCCAGGGGCTGAAGATCCGCACGGGCGGCGGCATCGCGGAGGCGGTGGCCAAGGCGCTCGGCACCTCGGCTTTCGTGAAGCCCGCGCCCGAGTCCTACGAGCTCCTCCAATCGGGGGTGGCGGATGGCACCTTCTTCCCGCTGGAGTCCGTCGTGTCCTTCAAGCTCGAGACGGTGATCGAACAGGCCACGCTCTTCCCCGGCGGCATGTATAGCTCCGCCTTCGGCTTCTTCATGAACGAGGACAAGTGGAACAGGATCCCCAAGGAGGATCAGGCCATCATCGAGAAGCTCTCCGGCGAGCACATCGCGCGCCTGGCCGGCGCCTCCTGGGACGAGGCGGACAGGAAGGGCCTGGAGGCCTTGAAGAAGTCGGGCGTGAAGATCGTGAACGCCAATCCCGCGTTCGTGGCGGAGGTGCAGAAGCGCTCCGCGCCCATCGTGGACGAGTGGATCAAGAAGGCGAGCGCCAAGGGCGTGGACGCGGCCAAGATCCTCGCCGAGTTCCGGGAGGAGCTCAAGAAGGTCGCCGCGGGCAGGTGACCGACGCTGTCTCCGCCTTCCTGAAGCGCCGCGCCGATCTCCTCCTCGGCCTGGTCGCCTCCGCCGTCCTCTTCGCCATGATGGGCCTCACCGTGGTGGATGTGGTGGCGCGCTACGTCTTCAACCGCCCCCTGCGCGGCGCCTTCGAGGTGACGGAGCTCATGCTCCTCGTGCTGATCTTCGCCGGGCTGCCCCTCGTCTCCTTCTCCGACGAGCACGCCGTGATGGACTTCATCGACCGCCTGCTCGGCCCGCGCGCTCAGCGCTGGCTGGAGCGCGGTGTCCAGCTCGTGAACGCCGCCTTCTTGCTCTTCCTGGCTTGGCTGGTCTGGCTCAAGGCCAATCGCATCTGGGGCTACCGCGACACCACCGACGTGCTCCGCATCGTCTACGGCCCGTTCGTGTACTTCATGGCCGTCACGCTCGCCCTGGCGGGCCTCATCCACCTCTACAAGATCTTCGAGCGTCGATGATCGAGGGGCTGCTCGGCCTCACGGCCATGATGGTGCTGTGCTGCCTGCGCATCCCCATCTCCTTCGCCATGGCGATGGTGGGCTTCGTGGGCTACGCCTACATGCGCGACTGGAACTGGGCGGTGGCCTGCGCCACCGTGCAGACCAAGCTGTACGAGACGGGAAGAAACTACACCCTGTCCGTGGTGCCGCTGTTCATCCTCATGGGCAACTTCGTCACGCGGGCGGGCATGTCACAGGAGCTCTTCCGCGCCGCCTACGCCTTCATCGGGCATCTGCGCGGCGGGCTGGCCATGGCCACCGTGTGGGCCTCCGCCGGGTTCGGCGGGATCTGCGGCTCCTCCATCGCCACCGCAGCCACCTTCGCCAAGGTGGCGTATCCGTCGATGAAGCGCTTCGGTTACTCCGACCGCCTCGCCGCCGGAGTGGTGGCGGGCGGCGGTACGCTGGGCATCATGATCCCGCCGTCCACCATCATGGTCATCTACGGCGTGTTCACCGAGACCAACATCGGCAAGCTCTTCGCCGCGGGCATTCTCCCCGGCATCTTGGGAGCCATCCTCCTCTGCGGCGCCGTGCAGTACATGACGTGGCGCGATCCCGCCTCAGGCCCGCCCGGCGACCGGTCGAGTTGGCGTGAGCGCTTCCTCGCCCTCAAGGACGTGTGGGCGGTGGCCGCCCTGTTCTTCTTCGTGATGGGCGGCATCTATGTGGGCTTTTTCACGGCCACGGAGGGCGCGGCCATGGGCGCCTTCGGGGCCATGGCCTTCGCCCTGTGGCGCCGCGCGCTCACCTGGCAGACCCTCTACGCCGCCCTCCTCGAGAGCGCCCGCACCACCTCCATGCTCTTCATGATCCTGATCGGAGCCCTCATCTTCGCAGAGTTCGTCAACATCACCACCATGCCCAACGATCTCAAGGGCTGGGTGACGCGCTTCAACCTGAGTCCGACCATGGTGGTGGCGGCCATCTGCGCCATCTACGTGGTGCTCGGCACGGCCATGGAAGAGCTGTCCATGATCCTCCTCACCATTCCCGTGTTCTTCCCCGTGATCGTGCACCTGGGCTTCGACCCCATCTGGTTCGGGATCATCATCGTGTGCGTGGTGGAGATCGGCCTCATCAGCCCGCCTGTGGGCATGAACATGTTCGTCCTGCGCACCCTGCTCCCCCAGGTGAGCACGGGCACGGTGTTCAGCGGCGTGCTGCCCTTCATGTGGGCCGACGTCATCCGCCTCGCCATCCTCGTGGCCTTTCCCATCATCTCCCTCTGGCTGCCGAGCATGATGCGATGACGGAGCGGCGGGCCCTCGGCCTGGTCGCCCTCGGTGCGGTGGTGGCCATCGCCTGGCTCGCCCTACCCTACTTCACCAGCCTCATGCTGGGCACTCTCCTGGCGTTCAGCCTGGAGCCGGTCTACGAGTGGCTGAACCGGCGATTCCGCCGCCGGACGATCGCTTCTCTCATCACGGTGCTGCTCGCGCTGGTGATCAGCTTGGGGGCGATGGTCGGCTTCGTGTCTCTGTTCGTCACTCGCGCGGTGGCCTTCGTTTCCACCGTCCGCGAGCAACTCCACCCCGGCGGCGCGCTCGCCGCGTGGGTCGATACGGTCACGGGCTGGCTCTCCCGCTTCGGCGTCTCGCCGGAGAGCATTACGGACCAGCTCCGCGCCGGCGCGGGCGAGATTGCCTCGCGCTCGGCGGGATGGGCGGGCTGGCTGGCCTCAGGAACGCTGACCATGCTCCTCGGCCTCCTCTTCGCCTTGCTCGCCATGCACGCGGTGCTCCGCCACTGGCCGCGCATCGTCACGGCGCTGGCCGCGGCGGCGCCCCTGCGCCCCGAATACACGCGGCAGCTCCTCGGCGAGTTCCGTCGGGTCGGGCGCATGACCCTGAATGGCACCGTGCTGACCGGCCTCGCCCAGGGCACGCTCGCCACCATCGGCTTCACCATCACCGGTGTACCGCATCCACTCTTCTTCGGCGCCGCCACCGCCCTGGCCTCGCTGGTGCCCGCCGTGGGCACTCTCCTCGTGTGGGTGCCCGCGGGCATCTATCTCTTCGCCACGGGCCAGGTCGCCCGCGCCGTCGTCGCGCTGGCGTGGGGCGCCGTGGTCGTGGTCGGCTTCAGCGACTACGTGATCCGTCCGCGTCTCGTTGGCGACGAGGCCATGCCCGCCGTGCTCACCTTCATCGCGCTGTTCGGCGGCCTGGAAGTGATGGGGCTGCCGGGGCTCGTCGTGGGGCCCGTGGTGATGGCGCTGGCGGTGGCCGCCCTTCGACTCTACGCGCACGAGGCGCGAAGCCGTCGCGCGCCCAAGTCCTGAGGCCGACGCGGTCCAGTCAGGCTATAGTCTCCGCGCGCAGCTCACCTCACTCCAGGGAAAGGAAAACGACGATGCGACACAGCGTGGTGG
>DATGCY010000658.1:0-6504 GCA_035311385.1 Candidatus Methylomirabilota bacterium | reverse complement strand
GGCGGCGGCCGTCGCGACAATGCCGGCCACTGCCGCGCGCGCGAGGCCGACGCGGTCGCTCAGCGCGGCGGTGAGCCCTTCCGCCAGCAGCTCGGCGGCGCCGATGGCCATGGTCGCTCCGCCTAGCGCAGCCAGGGGAAGGTGGAAGTCGCGCTCGAGCCAGGCGCCGTAGATGACGAACACGGTGTCGTTCGCCATGCTGAAGCACAGGCTGTAGCCGAGCGCGCCTATCGTGGTGCGCCGCCTCAGGAGCCGGCCCCACGTCTCGCGCAGACGCACGAGGCGAGACGCCGCGGCTCCCGTCTGGATGCGCGGCACGAGGAGGGCGATCATAACGATGCTGGCCACGGCGAGCGCGCCCAGGATGAAAAAGGGCGAGCGCCAGCCGTAGCGCTCGATGGCCAGGCCGAGGAGCGGAATCCCCACCAGCGAGCTGCCCGACCAGGCGAACTCGATGAGCCCGATCGCGAGACCGCGCCGCTCCCAGCGCACGCGCGATCCGATGAAGGCCTGCACGGCGGGTTCGAAACAGCTCTTGCCGAAGCCCGCCATGGCGAGGGCAATCAGCACGGTGGCGTAGAAGGGCAGGAGGGCGGCGGCGAGCATGCCGAGGGCGAGCCCGCTCAGGCCGACGAGCATTAGCGCGCGTGGACCCCATCGGTCCACGAGCGGCCCCAGCACGGGGCTCAGGAGACCCGAGCCCTGGTTGATGGCCACGAGCGAGGTGACCTGCGTCAGCGGCACATCGAGCCCGCGCGCGAGGGCGGGAGCGAAAGGATAGGCGAAGCGCCGCGCGGTGTTGAGAAAGAAGCGCGCGAGGCCAGCCGCGCCGAGCTCGACGACGAGCCGGCGCCTCTCAGACGCTCGCCGCGAGCTCATTTGCGTCGCGGGCGCTACCGGCGCGGGCGCGACGTACGAGCGGCACGTCGCGCCCGCGGCCAGGCGACACCGTCGGGCATCCGAGCCCGCGGGAGCCGGGGGAGCGCTCCCGGCATTACGCCAGATGCTTGGCCAGGAACTCCATGGTGCGCGTGCGCGCAAGCGCGGCGCTGGAGGCGTCATAGCTGCCGCGCGCGTCGCAGTTGAAGCCGTGCCCCGCGGGATAGATGTGCATGGGAATGCTCGGATGCGCGGCGCGGATCTTCGCGTGGTGATCGGGCGGGATGGACTGATCTGTCTCGCCGAAGTGGAAGAGCACGGGACAGCGCGGCTTCTCCGACGCCGTCTCCGCCACGCCGCCGCCGTAGTAGGACACCGCGCAGCTCACGCCGTCGATGCCGGTGGCGGCGAGCCAGGCCAGGGTGCCGCCCAGGCAGTAGCCGACCACGCACACCTTGACGCCTTCCGCGGCGAGGGATGCGACGGCGGCACGGATGTCCTTGATCATATCGTTGATGTCGATCTTGCCGCGGATGGCGCGGCCGCGGTCGATGTCCTCCGGGGTGTAGCCACTCTCGAAGCCGCGCTCCGCGCGATCGAAGATGGCTGGGGCGAGGGCGACGTAGCCATCGGCGGCGAAGCCGTCCGTCACCTTCTTGATGTGGGAGTTGACGCCGAAGATCTCCTGGATGACGACGATGCCTGCCTTGGGCTTGCCGGCGGGGGCGGCACGGTAGGCGCCGAACGAATGACCATCCTCGGCCTTGAGCGTGATCATCTGACCCATGCTGGACTCCTCCTCCGGGGCCGCCTCGGGCCGGCCCGCGCTGGGGTGGGAAAACGTCGAGGGGGCAATCTTACCGCAGCCGAGCCGTCGCGTTCGTGGCACTCTGGGGGGCGTGACCGATCTCGCGCCCCTCGCCCGCGCTGCCGCTTCGCTCCTCACGCGTCTACGACAGACCGTGGGCGTGTCCGAGTCCTCCGCGGGCGGCCTCATTTCGGCCGCGCTCCTCGCCATCCCCGGCGCCTCCGTATATTTCCAGGGGGCCGGCGTGATCTACACGCAGAATGCCCGCCGCGCCCTCCTCGGTGTCGCCGACGAGAGCGTGAAGGGGATCCGGTCCAGCACGGAGGCCTATGCCCTCGTGGGCGCCCGCGCCATTCGAGAGAAGCTCGGCACTACCTGGGGCTTGGCGGAGACGGGAGCCACCGGGCCGACGGGAAATCGCTACGGTGACGCGGCGGGGCATGCCTGCATCGCGGTGGCCGGACCCGTGGAGCGCGTGATCACCGTCGAGACGGGGAGCGCCGATCGTGAGGCGAACATGTGGGCCTTCACGCGCGCCGCCCTCGATCTCCTCACGGCTTGCCTCGAGGAGTCGGCGAAGCCTCACTGATACCGGCGCACGAAGCGCCGGTCGATGGCGTTCTTGAGTCTCCACGCCCAGCGTCCCTCTGCGGAGAGGCCCCACTTGCTCGCCACCGCGCGCCCATCCGCCAGGTTCAGCAGAGAGAGGAAATCGCGCTGGGGTCGATACGGGCGGAGCCGCTCGCCGACGATGCGCGCCCGGAGATTGCCGGCGAGGATCGGGCCCTGGCGCACGGCGTAGACGCCGGCCTTGGGCAATCGCGGATCGGGGAGCAGGCTCGCGCAATCACCAGAGGCGAAGATGTCGTCGTGGCCCACGGTCTGAAGAGTCGCACGCACCTTCACGAACCCTCGCTCGTCGCGCTCGAGAGCGGAGCCATCGAAGAGCGACACGCTGGCCGAGCCCGTCACCCAGACCACGGCGTCGCAGGGAACGGACTCTCCGCTTTCCAGGACGAGCCGCTCGTCCTCCACGCGGGCCACGCTCACCTGACAACGGATCTCGATCCGGTGCGCCGCCGCGTGGCGCTCCACTCGACGCGCGGCCGAGCTCGGATAACCGGGAAGGATTCGAGAGCCGCGCTCGAGGAGTGTCAGGGACGCCCCGGGGAGCCCGAGCCTGTTCAGGCGGGCGCGGAAGGCGCATGCGAGCTCCACGCCACCCGCTCCCGCCCCCACCACGACGAGCCGGCAGCTCGGCCGGCGTCGAATGCGCTCCAGGACCGCCTCGACTCGGTGGGCGAACAGGCCGATGGGCCGAGTGGGCAGCGTGTGTTCGAGCACGCCAGGTCGATCCAGGTCAGACACGGTCGAGCCCACGTCGAAGGAGATCGTGTCGTATGCGAGAGGCGCACCGTGTCGCAGGTGAAGTCGCCGAGAGCGCAGGTCGAGTCCGGTGGCCGTCACCTCGATCCATTGCGCGCCGGAGCGGCGGGCAAGCTGCTCTACGTCGATCTCGATCTCGGCGAGGGAGTATTGGCCAGCCACGTAGCCGGGGACCATTGCCGTGTAGACGGCGCGGGCGCTATCGCTGATCACGCTCAGTCGGGCGCCCGGCGCCGGATCGAGCGCCCAGTTCCTCAGCACCTCGACGTGGCTATGTCCGCCGCCGACGAGGACGAGATGATGCGCCGATACCATGCTGCTCGAGCCCTCTCGGTCTATTTTGTCGACCTCATTTACATTCCGTAAATCGGCCCCAAAAACCCTGGACGTAACTCACTGATCCACTGAGTGATGCCAGCTTTGGCACGATGCTCGCAGGACTGGCGCCGTTTGCCTGTGCCGGACGGCTACTTTTCCGACATTACCAGCTGGTGACCGGAGGAACAGAGCGATGCGACGTTCACGGTGGTCTCTGGTGGTTGGACTCTTCGGCCTGATCGGCCTCGCGGCAACGTCCGCTGATGCCTTGCAGATCAACGCGGTCTACGACAGCAGCGTCACCTCGCGCTCGGACTTCGCTCAGATCAAGAGCGCATTCGGCCAGGCCGCCGACGCATGGAGCAACGTGCTGTCGGACAACGTGACGGTCAATATTCGCGTGAGCTGGGGCAGCGTGGGCGGCTATGTCCTGGGCAACGGCACGCTCGGGGGCAGCCTCGATGCGCTCTATGGCTACGCCACGTATTCGCAGATGAGGGGATGGCTGTCCAACGATGCCTCCACCGCCGATGACAAGACGGCGATCAAGAACCTGCCCCTGCTCTCTGCCACGGCAGGCAACAAGTTCGTCCTCGCCGGGGCCCAGGCCAAGGCCCTCGGGCTCCTCTCCAGCAACAACAACGCATTCGATGGCTACATCGGCTTCGGGAACGGTGTCAACTACGACTACGACCGGAGCAACGGCATTTCGCCGGGCGCTTTCGATTTCGTGGGGCTCGCCGAGCACGAGATCGACCACGTGCTGGGGCACTTCTCGGGCATCGGCGACGGCTACGCCACGGCCTTCGATCTCTTCCGCTGCGCCAACGGCGCCTCCACTTTCTCCAACGTCGCCGGCTCCTACTTCTCGATCGACGGGTGCAAGACGAACCTGGCCACCTTCAACAGCACGGGGAGCGGCGACCGCGACGACTGGGCCTCCAGTTCCACTTCAACCGATATCCAGGGCGCTTTCCTGTTCCCCGGCGTGCAGTACTCCATCTCGAGCGCGGACATCACCGCTCTGGACGTGATCGGCTGGGGGGCGAAGCAGACGGGTGGGTTCTCGCTGTCACTGCCGCAGTTCGGATCGATCACTCGGGCGGTCGCCGCGGTACCGGAGCCCTCGACACTCACCCTGCTGGCCTTTGGCGCGCTGGCGATGGTGCTGGTCAGGCGGCGCCCCTAGCATCACCTGAGGAAAGCAGGGACGAAGTCCTCCTGAAGCACCGGGCGCTCACGGCTTGAGGCCGAAGAGACGTTTGGCCCGGATGATCTCGGCCACCTCAGGCGGGACCATGGTCTCCCAGCTCGCGTCGCCGGATTGTATCCGGGACAGCACGTCCTTCGTGAAGATGGAGAGCAGACTCTCGTCGTAGCGCTGGATGGGTACCAGGTGGCCGCTCTCCAGCAGGAAGTCGTGCAGGTGTCGCCAGGCGGCGTCGATGGGCATCGTCTCGACGGTGATCACCGGCCCCGCGTGCGTGTCCCGCATCGGGTAGACGTACATCTTGACGGACCGCTTGAAGAGGCGGCCCGTGGACTCGAGCATTCCCCCGCCCAGGTCACGATAGTGGCGATCGTCGGCCAACTCCATGACACTCGGCATTCCCGCCGCGATGCCAATGAGACGATCCGTATAGCGGGAGAGGTAGTCCACCAGGTGGTAGTAGTACCCGAAGCGCGAAATGAGCACGTCGTGGCCGAGGCCGCCCAGGATGTCCGCACGGGCGAGGAAATCGGCGTGGTCCACGCGTGAGCCCTCGGTGAGGTCGCGCAGGGTCATCTCCATGAGCACCACGGGCTCCTCACCCTGTACGGCGGGCTCGGCCACAAACTGCTCCCGTGCTCCCGCGAGAAGATCCAAGGTGAGCTTGGTCACGGGGCGGAAGGTGCCGCGCTCCACGAGGATGGGCTTCTTGTGGAGCACTTCGGACGGCTGAACCACCTCACCGGTCGCCGTGAACATGGCGGCGTCGGTCAGCCCCTGCTCGACGAGCTGCAGGCTCATGAGTCGGTTGTCGACCGCGTCGAAGGCCGGACCGGAGAACTTGATCATGTCCACCTCGACGCGGTCGCGCGACAGTTCGTCCATGAGGGAGCCGATCAGCGTCTCGGGCTCGTCGTGGTAGTGGTAGGCGCCGTAGATCAGGTTGATCCCCACGACGCCGAGAGCTTCCTGCTTGAGGGCGGCGCTGTTGTCCTTCAGGTTGACGTGGAGGACCACGTCCGACGGCGTCTCCCGCGGCTGCCCCTGGAAGCGGATGCCCATCCATCCGCGCCCGTCCTCGGCCTTCCGGTAGCTCCGCGTGGCCACGGTGTCCGCGAAGGCGAAGAAGCTCGTGGTCTCCCCGCGGGTGCTTCCCAGCCCCTCGAGGAGCTGACTGAACTCGTTCTCGAGCATGGCCTGGAGTCGCTGCCGACTCACATAGCGAGGGGCGGGCCCGTAGATCGAGTCGCTCACCTCCATGTCGTAGGCGGAGATGGTCTTGGCCACGGTACCCGCGGCGCCGCCCACCACGAAGAACCAGCGCGCCACTTCCTGACCGGCCCCAATCTCCGCAATGGTGCCGTACTTGGCGCGATCGAGATTGAGAGCGAGCGCCTTCCGTCTCGTGCTCGTGGGGTGCTCGGCCATGGCGCCGATTGTCGTCGAGGGGTCACGGCATTGCAATCGACCGGGCGCGGTCGGGGCCGCGCGGGGAGACTAGCGAACGATCAGAGCGACGGAGACGGCGAGGAGCGCGGCCATGACGACGTTGAACATACGCCGCGCCCGCTCCGTGCGGAGCACCTGCTGGGCGGTGGCGCCAAGGGCGAGCCACGCGAAGCAGCAGGGCAGCGCGGCGAGCGCGAAGAGCATGGCCAGAGCGGCCGCCTGCTGCAGCGCGCTGCCCGCGCTCGCCTGAAGATAGAGACCGGCCGTGCTCGCGCAGACGAGCCAGGACTTCGGATTGCTCAACTGGAAGGCGGCGGCTCCCACGAAGCCCACGGGTCTTCGTCCCCCCGCCTCGTCGGAGGCGCGCGACGTCGCAATCTTCCAGCTGAGCCACAGCAGGAAGGCGCCGCCGATCCAACTCGCCGCCCGCAGCACCTCGGGATAGGTGAACACC
>DATGCY010000657.1:0-2745 GCA_035311385.1 Candidatus Methylomirabilota bacterium | reverse complement strand
TGAACTTCGCGCTTCTCCTGCCCCGCCCGCGCATGCTCGGCCTCGCCGCGGCGGGGCTCCGCTTCTACCAGGTGAGCGGGCTCCAACGCCTCGCGCGCGCCACGGGCCTGCTCAAGCTGCTGCCCTCGCCGCTCGGCGAGTGGGAGCCGCTTCTGCCCACGTTGCCGCCCGCCGCCGAGCGTGCGCCGCTGCCGGAGCTCACACCCGCCCAAGGGGAGAAGCGCGCGCGGGTGGGCATGCTCACGGGCTGCATCCAGCAGATCGCCTTCGGCTCGCAGAATCGCGCCACCGCGCGCGTGCTCGCGCGGAACGGCGCCGAGGTGGTCGCCCCGCGCGAGCAGACCTGCTGCGGCGCGCTCCACGCCCACTCGGGCGAGCACGCGCTGGCCGTGGACCTGGCCAAACGCACTATCGAGGTCTTCGAGGCGGCAAAGGTGGACGCGATCATCGTCAACACCTCGGGCTGCGGGGCGCACATGAAGGCCTACGGCATGCTGCTCGCGGACGATCCCGCCTGGCGAGACCGCGCGGCGCGTTTCGCGGCCAGCGTGCGCGACCTCGCCGAGTTCCTCGCCGCCGAGCCGCTGCGGGGGCCACTCGGCCTTGTCAATCGCACGGTGACGTATCACGACCCGTGTCATATCGTGCACGGGCAGAAGATCTCGAAGCAGCCGCGCGCGCTCCTCGCCCAGATCCCCGGCCTTGAGCTCGTCGCGCTCAAGGAAGCCGACTGGTGCTGCGGCTCCGCGGGCACCTACAACCTGACCCAGCCCGAAATGGCGCAGCAGCTCCAGGCGCGCAAGGTTGCCCACATCCGCGAGACGGGGGCCGACGCGGTAGTGACGGCGAATCCGGGCTGCATCATCCAGATCGCGCAGGGGCTGGAGGCCGCGGGGGCGCACGTGCAGGTTCTGCATCTCGCGGAGGTGCTGGACGAGGCGTACCGGAACGCCCCTTCGGCTTCAGGGAGAAGGGTCTCTCACCCGGGCCCTCTTCCCGGAGAGGAGAGGGAGCACGCCAATCCCTCGCCCCCGACGAGGGAGAGGGCAGGGTAAGGGGGGCGGATGGACGCATGCCCCGCGTGAAGGTCCTCGACCTGGCAGCGCTCCCCGACGGCGGCGTAGAGCTGGCGGTAGTGAACGGCCTCGATGTGGCGCTCTTCCGGCGCGGCGACGAGATCTTCGCCATCGGCAACGAGTGCGCTCACACTGGCGGCAATCTGTGTGACGGGCCCGTCGAGGGCGACATCGTCACGTGCCCGCTTCACGGCTGGGAGTTCGACCTTCGCTCCGGCGCGTGCATGACGGTTCCCGGCGAGTCGGTGCCGCGCTACGTCGTCACCGTGGAGGACGGCGCCATCTACGTCGAGGAGAGCGCATGAAGGACTCCGTCCCGCAGGAGCACAAGGCCAGCGCGCCCACCTCCGTCGGCTGCTTCGTCCTGACCATGTCGGACACGAAGACGCCCGAGACCGATACCAGCGGCAACCTCATCCGAGAGCTCTTGACCCGGGCGGGGCACAAGGTCGCTGGCCACGCCATCGTGAAGGACGATCCCGCGCAGGTCACCGCGGTGATCCGCTCAGGCTGCGCCGCGCCTTCGGTGGAGGCCTTCATTCTCACGGGGGGTACCGGGATCACGAGCCGCGACTCCACCTTCGAGGCGGTGGAGGCCCTCCTCGACAAGCGGCTCACCGGCTTCGGTGAGCTATTCCGGATGTTGTCCTATCAGGAGATCGGCGCCGCGGCCATGCTCTCCCGAGCTCAGGGAGGGGTGGTCCAGGGTCGCGTGCTCTTCTCCCTGCCCGGCTCCCCGAACGCTTGCCGACTCGCCCTGGAAAAGCTCATAATCCCGGAGCTTCCCCACCTGATCCGCGAGGTGAGGCGCTAGGAGGCTCCAGGGTATACTCGAATGTAGTCGTCTCATTCGATCCAGCCCGGTCGATCCTGGCTACACGGAGGAGCGGCAATGCCGAGGCACCTAATCCGAATCGCGATCGTCTCTCTGCTCTTCGTCACCCTGGCCGTCCCCGTGGGAGCGCAGACCTCACCGCCATCGGGCGCACTCTGGACGGAGAGCAGCAACAGCAAGGTGCCCGCCGACATCGCTCGCCTCAACGACCACATGAACAGCCTCGCGGAGAAGCTCAAGCCCACGCTCGTGCAGGTGCGCGTGCGCCGCACGGAGACGCAGAACGACCCTGAGCAGCCGGGCACGCCTGAAGAGCGTCGCACCTCCGGCTCCGGCGTGATCATCCGCTCCGATGGCTATCTGGTGACGAACGAGCACGTAGTGAACGAGGCGGAGAAGATTCAGGTCAAGCTCGCCGACGGCCGCCGATTCGACGGCCGCCTCGTGGGCAAGGACGAGCGCGTGGACCTGGCCCTGGTGAAGATCGAGGCCACGGGGCTTCCTGTGGCCGCCCTCGGCGACTCCAACAAGCTCCGCATCGGCGAGTTCGTCCTCGCTCTCGGCCAGCCCTTCGGCCTCGAGCAGTCCGTCTCCTTCGGCATCGTGAGCCGCAAGGGCGCGCCGCTCCTCGTGGCCGCGCCCGGGTTCGACTTCATCCAGACCGACGCCACCGTGAACCCGGGCAACTCGGGCGGCCCGCTCGTCAACATGGCGGGCGAGGTGATCGGCATCAACAGCATGGCCGCGCGCAACGGTACCATCGGCTTTGCCATCCCCATCAACCTCGTGAAGGGCCTCCTGCCGCAGCTCGCCTCCAAGGGCAAGGTGGAGTGG
>DATGCY010000656.1:0-12126 GCA_035311385.1 Candidatus Methylomirabilota bacterium | reverse complement strand
CTCGGACAGCGCGTGGCCCTCGCGCAGGGCGAGCAGCGCGCGCTCGATCGTCTCGTGCACGAGGCGCCCCGCCCACATCTGGCGGGTGCCGAGCTTCTTCAGCACGTAGAGCTGTCGGACGAGGGGATCGGCCGCGACGTCCCAGCCGCCCCAGGAGCCGTAGTACTGGTAGAAGTAGCGGCGCCGGCACTCCTTGAAGCAGTTGTCGCGGGTGCGCGACCAGGAGAACTCGTTGACGAGATCGGCCACGCTTCGATCTTAGCAGGTCGCTCGCGAGGCCGGACCGGATTGACAGCCGCCCGACCTCCCCCTAGACTCCGTTCCGCGACCTCTCCAGGTCGACGCACCCAACCGCCGCCGCCGCGGCAAGGAGATATCGACATGAGTGACGAGAGCGCGGGACTGACGCGCCGGGACGTCATCAAGGCAGGCACCGCCGCCACCCTTGCCGGCTATGCGGTCGGCGTCGAGAAGGCGCTCGGCCAGGCGATCAAGACCGACACCGAGGGTCTCGTGGCTGGCGATGCCGAAGTGGCCATTGGCAGCTACAACATGCCGGTGTACGAGGCTCGCCCCGCCTCGGGCGGTCCGGCGCCCATCGTCGTCTGCGTCTCGGAGATCTGGGGCGTGCACGAGTGGGTCCGGGACATGACCCGTCGCTTCGCCAAGGCCGGCTACTACGCGGTGGCTCCCGAGCTCTTCAAGCGTGAGGGCGGCGTCGGCCAGATCCCCAACATCCAAGACATCCTCAAGATCGTCCTCGCCGTCCCGCGCAAGCAGGTGTTGGGTGACGTCACGGCGGCGGTGGATTGGGCGAAGAAGCGTCCGAATGTGCGCGCAGACCGCGCGGGCGTCACCGGCTGGTGCTGGGGCGGATCCACCGTCTACCAGGTCGCCGCGACCAATCCCGACATAAAGGCGGGCGTGGTCTGGTACGGGCCGCCCGCCCGTCCCTATCCCGATCAGCCCAACCCCGTCACGGGCTTCGACGTGGCCAAGGACATCAAGATCCCCATGCTGGGCCTCTTCGGCGAGACGGACACCGGCCCCTCACCCGCCGATGCCCGGAAGATGTTCGACATGCTCAAGCAGAACAACCCCGCCGACGAGATTGTCCTGTACTCCGGCGCGGGCCACGGCTTCATGGCGGACTATCGTCCCTCGTACAACGCTACGGCGGCCGCAGACGCCTGGAAGCGCTGCACGGGCTGGTTCGACAAGTATCTCAAGGCCTGAGCGACGGCGCTCGAGGAGGCCGCATGCCATTCGTCAATATTCGCATCTATGAAGGCTGGGGCACGGAACGGAAGAACGAGATCGCCAAGCGGGTGACGGGCGCCATCACCGACGTCACCGGGCTGCCCAAGGAAGCGGTCTGGGTGGTGATCGAGGAGGTCAAGCCCAGCGACTGGTATGCCGCGGGCAAGCCGGGGGAGCCGATCAAGAAGTGACGGTCGAGGTCCGCGATCCGCGCTTCACCACCGTGGTGGGGCCCACCGTCGAGTTCACGAAGATCGCGGGCGATTGCCTCTTCACCGAGGGACCCCTCTGGCATCCCTCGGGCAAGTATCTCTTGTGGAGCGACATGCCGGGGGACCATCTCCGGCGATGGTCGGCCGCCGACGGCGTCATCACCTTTCGCAAGCCGTGCAACAAGTCCAACGGGCTCACCTGGGACCGCCAGGGCCGCCTTCTCGCCTGCGAGCACGCCTCGAGCCAGGTCTCCCGCACCGAGCCGGACGGGCGCATCACGCCGGTAGCCACCCACTACGACGGCATGCAGCTCAACAGCCCGAACGACGTCGTCTGCGCGGCCGACGGCGGGATCTACTTCAGCGATCCGCCGTACGGCCGCATGGACTTCTATGGAGTGAAGCGCGAGCAGGAGCTCGCCTTTCAGGGCGTCTACCGCGCGGGCGGCGATCCGAAGCACCCGACGCTGGTGGTGGACGACTTCGACCGCCCCAACGGCCTTTGCTTCTCGCGCGACGGCCGGCGACTCTTCGTCAACGACACCGCTCGTAAGCACATCCGCATCTTCGACGTGAAGGCCGACGGCGGTCTCACGGGCGGTCGCGTGTGGGCGGAGACGACGGGCGAGGGCAAGGGCGCGCCCGACGGGATGAAGATAGACTCGGCGGGCAACGTCTATTGCTGCGGCCCCGGGGGCGTGCACGTCTTCGATCCCGAGGCGGTCTGCCTCGGTGTCATCCAGGTGCCGGAGCCGACGGCCAACTTCGCCTGGGGCGATGACGACTACCGCAGTCTCTACATCACCGCATCCACGTCCGTGTACAGGATCCGCGTCCAGGTCCCGGGCCTGCCCGCCCGGTAGGGCGCGAAGCGACCGCCAAAGGAGGCCGTCATGACTCGCCTGCTCACCCTGCTCGTAGCCGCGCTGCTCGCTCTGCCGGTCGCGGCCGAGGCCCAGAAGCCGATCAAGGTCGGCATGCCGATTCCCCTCTCCGGTCCGGCCGCCCTCTTCGGCGAGCCCGCCTCCAAGGGCGCACAAATGTACGTGGACGAGCTCAACGCCAAGGGCGGCGTGCTCGGCCGGAAGATCGAGCTCACCATCCGCGACTCCAAGGCCGACGCCAACGAGGCGGTGCGGGTCGCGCGCGAGCTCATCCTCAAGGAGAACGTGGACTTCCTCGTAGGCACCCTCACCTCCGCAGAGGGGCCGGCCGTCTCCGTGGTGGCCAAGGAGAACAAGATCGTCTTCATCGCGCCCATTCCGAAGACCGATCAGCTCACCGCGGCCGACAAGCTCCATCCCTACGTCTTCCGGGTCGCCGCCAACACCACCATGGAGGGACGCAGCGCGGCGGAGATCGTGGCCAAGTGGCCGGTGACCAAGATCGCCACCATCGCCTTCGACTATGCCTACGGCCAGGACGTGACCAAGGCCTTCGTGGAGCACATCAAGAAGATCAAGCCGAGCGTGGAGATCGTGGATCAGCAGTGGCCCAAGCTCGGCGAGCAGGACTACAACCCCTTCATCAACGCCATGATGGCCAAGAAGCCGGAAGCAGTGGTGTCGTCGATCTGGGGCGGCTTCTTCGTCACCTTCTCCAAGCAGGCCAAGGCTCTCGGCATGTTCGACGCCGTCAAGTACAACTTCATCGGCCTCGGAGAGGCGGGCTCGCCGGAGACGACCAAGTCCATGGGCGCAGACTATCCCGTGGGCATCTGGGGCAACTCCTACGACGCCTTCTACTGGGACGAGTCCTCGCCCGCGCATCGCGACTACACCGCGCGCATCTCCAAGTACCTGAAGGACGAGTATCCGTCGTCCTGGGCCATCCAAGGCTACATCGGCATGCAGTTCCTCGCCGAGGCGATCAAGAAGGCCAACGCCGCAGACTCCGAGAAGGTCTCCAAGGCCCTCCTCGGCCTGACCGTGGACACTCCCGCGGGCAAGCTCACCATCCGCGAGAAGGACCACCAGGCCAACCGGGGGCAACTCTACGGCAAGACAGTGAAGGAGGCGAAGTACCCCTTCGCCATCATGAAGCCCGTGACGTACGTCGATCCCACCAAGTTCATGGACTAGTCGGCGCGCGGAGAGGGGCGGCGGCCCGCCCCTCTCCGCACCTCGTCGTGCCAGACCTGTCTTTCGTCTTCGCCCAGTCCCTGAGCGGCCTCACCGCCGCCATGTTCCTTTTTCTCATCGCCTCCGGCCTTTCCCTCATCTTCGGCGTGCTGCGGGTGCTCAACTTCGCCCACGGGACCTTCTACATGCTGGGCGCCTACGCGGCCTACCAGATCGTCCTGTGGCTGGGTACGGGGCCGGCGAGCTTCTGGATCGCCGCCCTCGGGGCAGCCCTCGCCGTCGCGCTGCTCGGCGGCCTCGTGGAGCGCTTCCTCTTCCAGCGCCTGTATGGAAAGGAGGAGCTCTACCAGCTCCTCTTCACCTACGCCCTCGTGCTCATCCTGGGCGATGTGGCCAAGCTCATCTGGGGGACGCAGCAGAAATCGCTGAGCCGACCGCCTGGTCTCTCGGGCGCGGTGAGCCTGCTGGGCGCCACCATTCCCTACTACAACCTGTTCATCATCCTCCTCGGTCCCGCCATCGCTCTCGGCTTCTGGTTCGCCCTGCAGCGGACGCGGGCCGGCCGTCTCATTCGCGCGGCGGCCCTCGACCGTGAGACCCTGGGCGCCCTCGGCGTGAACGTGAACGCGCTCTACACTGGCGTCTTCGTGCTCGCGTCTTTCCTGGGCGGACTGGGCGGAGCCCTCATCACGCCGATGCGCGCCATCGTGCCGGGCATGGACACCGACGTCATCGTGGAGGCCTTCGTGGTGGTGGTCATCGGCGGCCTCGGCTCCTTCTGGGGCACTTTCCTCGGCGCCCTCATCTACGGCCAGGTCCTCTCCTTCGGCATCCTCTTCTTTCCGCGCTTCTCCATCTTCTCGATCTTCGCCCTCATGGCCGCGGTGCTGATCATCCGTCCCTGGGGCCTCCTCGGCCGGCCGTTGCGATGAGCGTCCGCCGGATTCCGTGGGTCGCCCTCGTGTTCGTGGCCGCGCTCTTCGTCCCCACCCTGGGCTCGCGCTACTACACGTTTCTCGCCAACGACGTCCTCATCTGGGCGCTCTTCGCCACCAGCCTCAATCTCCTCGTGGGCTACACCGGGCTCGTCTCCTTCGGACATGCCGCATACTTCGGGATCGGCGCCTACACCACGGGCATCCTCATGAAGAAGGCCGGGGTGTCCTTCCTCCTCGCCTTCCCGGCCGGGGGTCTCCTCGCCGCCCTGTTCGCCCTCGTCTTCGGCTTCTTCTGCGTGCGTCTCACCCGCATCTACTTCGCCATGCTCACTCTCGCCTTTGCCCAGATCGTGTGGGCGGTGTGCTTCAAATGGAACGAGGTGACGGGAGGCGAGCAGGGCATGCCGGAGATCCCGTATCCGGACTTCGGCTGGGTCGACCGCCTCGCGGCCTTCGTGCCGGTGCTGGGCGGCTACCGCACCGCCGAGCAGTTCTACTTCGTGACCCTCGTCCTGGTCGCCGCGTGCCTCCTGATTCTCCGGCGCATCGTGGGGTCGCCCTTCGGGCGCATGCTCGCCACCATCCGCGAGAATCCCGAGCGGGCGGAGTTCATCGGCGTCAACGTGCGCCGCTACGAATTGGCCGCCTTCGTGCTCGCAGGCGCCTTCGCGGGGCTGGCCGGAGGGCTTTTCGGCATCTTCAACCGCGGCGTCTTCCCCGACTTCGCCTACTGGACCAAGTCCTCCGAGGTCCTGATCATGACGCTGCTCGGCGGCATGGGCTCCTTCTGGGGTCCCGCGGTGGGCGCGGCCGCGCTCATCTGGCTCAACCAGCAGATCGTGTCCTACACGGAGTACTGGCCGCTCGTGCTCGGGACCATTCTCGTGGTGCTCCTCTTCGTGTTCCCGGGCGGCATCGCCGGCGCGGTGACCCTGCTCCTGCGGCGCTCCCGCCCTGGAGTCGCCCGTGCTTGAGGTCCTGGGCCTCCGCAAAAGCTTTGCGGGCTTCCAGGCGGTGGGCGGCGTGAGCTTCAGCGTGCCACGCGGCTCGATCAGCGCCATCATCGGCCCCAACGGCGCGGGCAAGACGACGCTCTTCAACCTGATCACGGGTCACCTGCGCCCCGACGCGGGGAGCGTGCGCTTCAACGATCGCGAGGTCACGGGCATCGCGCCTCACGACCTCTGCCGCCTCGGCATGGGCCGCTCCTTCCAGCGCACCAACATCTTCCCGAAGCTCACCGTCTACCAGAACATCCAGGCGGCGTATCTCTCCCATCGCGGCCGCGGCTGGAACCTCCTCACCCCCGTGGAGCGGCTGTATCGCGAGGAGACGGAGGCCTTGCTCGCCGCCGTCGGCCTCCTCGACAAGGCGGGCGAGGTTGCGGGCTTCCTCTCCCACGGCAACCAGAAGCAGATCGAGCTGGGCATCGCGCTCGCCCTGGAGCCGGCCATTCTCCTCCTCGACGAGCCCACCGCCGGCATGTCTGCCCAGGAGACGCGGGAGTCGATCCACCTCATCGAGCGCATCGGACGCGAGCGCGGTCTTACCCTGCTCTTCACCGAGCACGACATGGAGGTCGTGTTCGCCATCGCCCACCGCATCACCGTGCTCCACCAGGGTCAGGTCATCGCCGACGGCACCCCCGACGAGGTGCGGCGGCATGCGGACGTCCGCCGCGTCTATCTGGGGGAGCGCCGATGACCGCACCCGTCCTCACCGTAGAGGACGTCTATACCGCGTACGGACTTTCCCAGGTGCTCTTCGGCGTTTCGCTGGAGGTGGCGGCGGGCGAATGCGTCTGCCTCCTCGGTCGTAACGGAGTGGGCAAGACCACGACCATGCGCAGCATCATGGGGCTGACGCCCCCTCGCCGGGGCCGCGTCATCTGGAAAGGCAAGGACGTGGCGGGGCGAGAGCCCTATCAGATCGCCGATCTCGGCATCGGCTTCGTGCCCGAGGACCGGCGCATCTTCTCGGATCTCACGGTATGGGAGAACCTCGACGTGGCGGCCCGCCGCCGGGACGGCGGCTCGGCGTGGACGCTCGACCGCGTGTTCGATCTCTTCCCCAAGTTGCGCGAGCTCGTCGACCGCCAGGGCGGATTCCTCTCGGGCGGCGAGCAGCAGATGCTCACCATCGCCCGCACCCTCATGGGCAACCCCGATCTCCTGCTGCTCGACGAGCCCTCCGAGGGCCTGGCTCCCATCGTGGTCGACCATCTCAAGGAGCAGATCGGCCGTCTCAAGCGGGAGGGGCTGACCATCCTTCTCGCCGAGCAGAACGTGGATTTTTGCCTCGACCTCGCCGACCGCGTCTATGTCCTCGAGAAGGGCCACATCCGCTATCAGGGGACCGTTCAGGCTTTCCGGGAAGACGAGTCCATCAGGGCCCAGTACCTCGCCCTCTGATTTCTGGTAGGGTGTGGGCCATGACAACCTTCATCGTCACCTGCCCCTGCTGCAGCGGCCGGCTGACCATCGATCCCAAGCTCGAAGCCGTGGTGGCGCACGAGCCGCCGCCGCGTTCCAAGTCAGGCCTGGGCCTCGGGGAGGCGATCTCCTCCCTTCAGGGCGAGGCGGCCAAGCGCGCGGACCGCTTCCGGGATCAGATGAAGGCCGAGCAGAACAAGTCGGCGGTCCTCGATGCCAAGCTCCAGCAGGCGCTCAAGAAGGCCAAGGACGACCCGTCGAAGCCACTGAACCCGATGGACATGGACTGAGCGCCGCGTCGTCTCGCCCACGGTCAACATGCCTTGGGCATGTTGAGGATGAACCATGAAGCAGCTGACCTCTGCCGTTCTCAAGAGCGTCAGCCGCTCCTTCTACCTCTCCCTCAAGGTCCTGCCCTCGGCGGTCCGGCCCGCCATCGCGCACGCCTATCTCCTCGCGCGCGCTGCCGATACCATCGCCGACACGCGCCTCATCGATCGTCGCCTGCGCGTGACCCATCTCCTCGCGCTGCGTGAAGAGCTCGACGCGGCCAAGCCAGGTCGGCTCGAGGCCATCGTGGCAGCCACCCGGACTGCCCAGTCGCTCGACACCGAGCGCACCTTGCTCGAGCGCCTGCCCGACTGTCTCGCCGGCTACCGGGCGCTCGCTCCCGACGATCGCCGGCGCGTGCGCTCTGTGCTCGGCACCCTCATCGAGGGCATGACGGAGGATCTGACGCGCTTCCCGGGCGAGGACGAGGGCGGGCTCGCCGCCCTCGAGAAGCGCGCCGACCTCGACCGCTACACGTATCTGGTGGCGGGCTGCGTGGGCGAGTTCTGGACGGAGGTGCACGTGGCGCACCGCCCTCGTCTCCGCCACTGGGATCTCGAGACCATGGCGGCGCTCGGCATCCGCTTCGGCAAGGCGCTCCAGCTCACCAACGTGCTGCGCGACCTGCCTCGCGACCTGCGCCAGGGCCGCTGCTATCTGCCCAGCCACGATCTCTCCCTACTCGGCCTCGAGCCCCGAGATCTTCTCGATCCCAAGGCCGGGCCCCAGCTCCGTCCGCTGCTCGTGGAACTGCTCAACGTCGCCCTGGACCACTACGAGGCGGGATGGCGCTACACCTTCGCCATCCCCCGCCGGGAGACACGCATGCGCCTGGCCTGCGCCTGGCCGCTTCTCATCGGGCTGCGCACCCTCGATCTCCTCGCCCAGGCGCCCAACTGGCTCGACCCCGGCGTCGTGCTCAAGGTTCCCCGCTTCCGCGTGTACGGCATGATGGCGCAATCGATGGCGACGGTGTGGTCCACTCGCGCGCTGAGCCGCAAGGCGCGCCAGCTCCGCGAGCGGATCCGCCTGTGATCTCCATCTTCCAGATCGATGCCTTCGCGGAGCGGCCCTTCGGGGGCAATCCGGCGGCGGTCGTCCTCGACGCCCAGCGCCTCTCCGAGCCGCAGATGCAGTCCATCGCCTTCGAGATGCGGGTGGCCGGCACGGCCTTCCTCCTCCCCGCCACGCGGGGAGGCTATGCGCACTGGCGCCTCCGCCTGTTCACGCCCACCCGCGAGGTCCCCTACTCCGGCCACACGACCATGGCCGCCGTGCACGCGCTCGGCGAATGCGGGCGGCTGCGCAACGATCACGTCGTATTCGAGACGCTCGGCGGCCCCGTGAAGGCGAGCGTGGTGTCGGACAACGCACGCCGGCTCATCTGGCTCGAGCCAAAGGTGCCCGAGCTCCACCCGTTCACGGGCCAGCTCGCGCATGTACGCGAGGCCCTCGGCCTGGCCGCCGCCGCCGGCTGGGCTCACGCGGTGACCACGCCGGACCACGACCTTCTCGTGCCCGTGGCCGGGCTCGAGGTCCTGCGGGCCTTGCGTCCCAACCTGAGCGCGCTCGGCGAGGTGGCAGCCCATGCCGGGGTGCGCGGCGTCTGCGTCGTGTCGCGTGAGACGGTGGATCGCGGCTCGGCAACCCACTGCCGCTTCTTCGCTCCGCACTTCGGCATTCCCGAGGACATCGTGACCGGCTCCGTGCACTCTGCCATCGGCATCTGGCTGTTCGACGCGGGACTGCTCCATCCCAGCGGAACGCTCGCCGACTTCACCGCGGAGCAGGGCGACGGGCTCGGCCGGCCCGGCCGGCTCCGCGTGGAGCTCCAGCTCCAGGAAGGCAGGGTCACCCGCGTTCGCGTCGGAGGCTCCGCCGTCACCGTGTTGGCGGGCAGCATCGCCGTCCCCGATCCGTGAGGTTCCTTGGCGTCGACCTCGCCTGGAAGGACGGGAATCGCTCCGGCGTCGTCTGCCTCGAAGGCTCGCGCTTTCCCCTGGAGCTTCGCGAAGAGCCGCGCACCCTGGCGAGCCATGGCGAGGTGCTGGACTGGATCGCCCGGCGCGTGACGCGCCGACGCGCGGCCATCGGCATCGATGCGCCCCTCCTCGGGCTGGGGGAGGGCCGGCGCGGCGGCGACAATGAAGTTGCGAGCGTGTTCGGACGCTTCCACGCCTCGACGCACAGCCCTCCGCGCTATCCGGGGCTCGAGGCCTTCGCGGGCGCCCTGCTCGGCGACTACGCCCTCGAGTCCTTCGGTCCCGGATGGCGGCCCACCCCCGGCTGTCCCGCCATCCGCGAGGTCTATCCCAACGCGCTCCAGATCCTGCTCTTCGGCCTCGACGAGCGCCCCGGCCTCACCATCGTCAAGTACAAGCGGCAGCGCTTCGCCGGCAAACGCGCGTGGGTGGATCGAGGCTTGCGCGTGTTCATCGATCGCTGCGTGCAGGCCATCGGAGGGCGCTACGTCTCGGCCGGCGGCCCGGGATGGCAGGCGCTCCTCGCCGAGCGGCCGCGCGCGTCCATGTCGTCCGCCGAACTGAAGGACATCGAGGATCGCTGGGACGCCGTGCTTTGCGCGCTCGGAGCCGCGCTGGAGTGCTGCACCCCGGGAACCATGCGCTTCTATCCGGATGCGCCGGAGGCATGGCGCCGCGGCTACATCCTCGCGCCCGTCTTTCCCATCGCGCGCGACGGGAGCAGCGCGGCCAGGGCGTGAGGGCCCGGGCCCTCGCGCGCTGCTGCTCCGTCTCCGCGCGTCGCCTGCAGCGAGCGAGGCCACCGGCCAGGTTGAGTCGCGCTCCTCGGTAGCCCGGATTGAGCAGCCGGCTGCCGCGATTATGGTCACTCGGCGCTACGCGGACGCCGCGCGATCCTCGCCGACGCGGACACGCCTTCCTCCGGCGCTGGGCGAGGAGCCGTCAGTCGACGGCGGAGAGCTTCAGCAAAGCGTCGGGGTCGATGCGCGCGCGGCGAAGCTGCGCCGACCAATGCAGATGCGGACCCGTGGCGCGTCCCGTGCTCCCCACCGCCCCCAGGATCGCTCCGCGCTCCACGAGCGCGCCTTCCGCCACGTCGATCCGCTCGAGATGCATGTAGAGCGTGTAAAGACCCTCGCCGTGGTCGAGGGCGATGAGACGGCCCCCGAAGAAGTAGTCAGCCACGAGAGCGACCCGCCCGCCGTTGGAGGCCACCACGGGAGTGCCCGCGGCCGCGGCGAAATCCACGCCGGTGTGCGGCGAGCGCGGCTTGCCGTTGATGACGCGACGGAAGCCGAAGCCGTCGGACTTGACGTCAAAGGCGATGGGCCTGGTGAAGCGACCGCGCCAAAGGCGGACGGAGGTGATGGTGTCGTACAGCGCGCGGAGCCGTGCCGCCTCTGCCTCTGCGCGCCGCTCGTTGTCAGGGGAGAGGTCGACCATGCCCTTGGGCAAGGTGAGGCGCTGCACGGGAAAGCTTCGGGATTTGACGGTGAGGTGGCCCGATGCCTGGTGCGGCGCGCCGCCGCCGTCCACGAAGCCGACGCGCCATGGCAGCCGCCCCGGCTTGGTCTCGAGATCGATGCCGATGAGGGCGGCATAGCCGTCGGCATAGGGGAAGAAGAAGAGCGGCCGACCCTCGATGCTGCCGTCCATCGCTGGGGCGCTCGCGGCTCCCGTGACCACGATCATGGCCACGTCGCCCTGGCGCACCGCGGACGGCGTCACCGTCACCTTGAAGGCGGCCGCGGGCGAGGCGAGCGCGAGGAGGACGGAGCAGGCGGCCGCCACCCGCGTGAGGCCCGTCATGGCGCGATTGTACGCGCCCGTCGTCGAAGCTCGAAGGATCGCGGTCGGCGAGCTAGGAGGATTCGGGACGCTGCTGGCGAAGAAACTGCTCGATCTCCGCCACCAAATCGCCGGAGGGCGGTAGTTCGTCACCGGCGGGCGCGGCAGGCTCCTCGACCTCGTCTTCCGCGGGAGCGCGGCCTTCGAGCTTGCGCACGTACTCGGCGATCTTTGGGTTCTGGCTCACCACCTCGGCGAGGTTCCGCTCGAACTGCTCGGTCGCTTCGATCAGGTCCGACAGATCCGCCTCCGCTCCCAGCAGATGGAGGACGCGTCGCACGAGGGCGAGGGCGGCCTTCGGATTCTCGACTCCCGAGACATAGTGAGGGACGTTGGCCCACAGGCTCGCGGTGGGCACACCTTGATCCCGGCAGACGGTGTTGAGCACGCCCACGATCCCTGTGGGGCCCTCGTAACGCGAGGGTCGGATCCCGAGCTTGTGGGCGAGCGAGGAATCGGCGGTGCCTCCCACCAGCCGTACCGGACGCGTATGCGGCACCTCGGCGAGGAGCGCGCCCAGGGTCAGCACGAGCGAGGCGTGCACGCGGTGGGCGAGATCGAGCACGGCGCCGCAGTACGTGCGCCAGCGCAAGTGCGGCTCCGTCGCCACGCCCACGATCAGGTCGTGGGAGAGGACGGAGTTGCGGGACAGTGAGAAGTCCGTGGAGGGCCAGATGATCTCGCGCTCGGTGCGTGAGCCGGTCTTGAATCGCACGTGCGGACGGGACAGCCCGAAGTGGTAGAAATCCTCGGGGTCGATCGTGGCCAGCGGTTCCGAGGGCCAGATCTGGCCGATATACCGGGCCGCGGTGGTAGCGGATTCCGCTGCGTCGTTCCAGCCGGAAAAGGCAAGAATCAGGATAGGTTGCCGGAGCCCGCCCGGCTCCTCGAAAACCGTCAGGGGATCACTCGAGGCCATGACCTGTCTCCTGCCGGCAGGATGCCTGAGGGCCCTCACCCCCGCAAGAGCAAAAGCCAAGAGAAGAGTGGATCCAAAATCGGGCAAAACAAGAGTTGACTCGGCGCGCGAGGGTTCCGTATCA
>DATGCY010000655.1:0-11402 GCA_035311385.1 Candidatus Methylomirabilota bacterium | reverse complement strand
TCGCCGCGGTGCCGCCCAAGCTCTTCACCCGGGAGCGGCGCTCCCTCGTCGAGGCCATGCGGGCGGCGGGCGACTCGAAGACCGCGCGCGTGGTGCAGGCCCGTCGCGCTCCCACCATCCCCGTCTGGGTTGCCAACCGGCTCGCTCGAGAGCACGCCAAGAGCCTCGACGACCTCATCGCGGCCGCCAACCATCTCAAGGCGGCGCAGCTCGGGCGACACAAAGGGTCTGGCGACCTCGCGCAGGTCACGGCCGCTTATCGCGCTTCGCTCGATCGCTTCCTGGATCATGGCCGGGCCATCGTCGAGGAGGCAGGCTTCACGAACGTCGAGCAGATCCTCTCGCGGGTGGAGCGTACGGTGACGGCGGCCCTCGTCGACGCCACCGCCCGCGCCGCGCTACAGCGGGGCCAGCTCGAGTCCGAGCTCGCATCCCCTGGCTTCGACGTGTTCGGCGGCGCACACCCTGTCGAAAGTCGGCGCCGCAGAGGCCGCGTCCCCGTCACGCCGACAAGGCCGACGGCAGCTCGACGCGCCCACGTCCCGCCGGCACTCCGTGAGGCCCGGGAGGAACGACGTCGCCGGCGACTGGAGCCGCTCGAGACAGCCGTCCAGAAGGTCCAGGAACAGCTCGCCGCCGCCCAGGCGCAAGTGCCGGAAGCCGAGACCCGGCTCGCCTCCCTGCTGGGAGATGTGCGCCAGGCGCGCGAGGATCTGAAGCGCCGGCGCGCCGAAGGACGAAAGCTCGAACAGGCCGTGAGGCGTGCGCGGCGTGCGCTCGATGCGGCCAGGCGACGGAAGGAGTAGCGGCCTCGCAGGACCAGGCAGGCTCGGCCCCGGATGAACGTGCTATCGAAAGAGCGTCGTCAGCGAGCCCGCTCGAGCCGTCACGTGGTCCAGAGATCGGGAAACTGGAAGGAAAGCCACTTCGCCAGCGCGGCATTCACGGCGCGTGGATTCTCCTGGGCCATCCAGTGGCCGGACCGCACCACGACCTCGGTCAGGTTCCGGCAATCCTGCCGCATGGGCTCCGCGAGGCGCGAGGAGACAGTCTCGCAGGTGTAGTCGTACTCGCCATGGAGGAAGAGGACGGGAAGCGCGAGCGTGCCGCCGTTCACCGCCTGGGCGGCGTAGCGCGTGTTGCGCTCGGCATTCATGTACCAGGAATCGGGCCCGAAAAAGCCGTTGCCCTCGAGGGCGGCGACGTACTTGTGCAGGTCCTCTTCCGTCAGCACCTCCGTGTCCCGAGGCAGGTCGGGCGCCTGGCCCATTCCTCCGAACCACCCGCCGTCGCGGCGGACCTGCGCGGTGCGAGAGGGCTTGCCCTTGGCGCCGGCGTTTCCCTTCCGGAAGAGGGCCTTCACCGTGTTGCGAATGTTCGCCTCGAAGCCCGCGCGCGCCGTGTCGAAGCTCTCCTCGTAAAAGAGCAGGTACTCCCACTGCGCGGCCGGGTATTCCGCCGCCGGGTAGATCGAACGATCAGCGAGGGGAACCACGTTGCTCGGGGCGAAGCCCTTGGCGAAGTACGGCACGCAGAGGTTGGCCACGCCCACGCAGCGCTTCGGATGGTGACTGGCCAGGCCCCACACCACCGGGCTGCCCCAGTCGTGGCCGACCCAGATGGCCTCGTCCCGGCCGAGAGCGTCCAGGAGCTCGATCATGTCGCGGACGCTGTGCTCCAGGGCGTAGTCCTCGTGACGCGAGTAGACGCTCGACCGCCCGTAGCCGCGCATGTCCGGCGCCACCGCGAGAAATCCGAGATCGGCGAAGCAGGGGAGCTGATGCCGCCAGCTGATCGACAGCTCGGGCCAGCCGTGCACGAAGACGATGAGCGGCGCGTCTGTCGCTCCGCAGGAGAGATGGAATGTTGTGTGGCGCGCGGTCTTCACCACGTGCTCGAGGACGGGAAAGCTCATGGTCCCCGCACACTAGCACCATCCGATTTGACATGGCGGGCTCTTTCGCCCATCCTCGGACGGCGAGCATGCCGCCGTCGATCCTCGGTCTCGAACTGGCTGACAGGAGTGCCCCGGTGGACGAAAGGATTGAGCCAATCTGTTGTCTGCACGCGGGACGCCGCCCATCGTGACGCAGGCGCCGGCGCTGCACACCGCCCGGCTGGGGAGCGACCGGGCCGCTCCGCGCGTCAGCGTGGACCGCCTCCTCCACCCACGGTCCGTCGCCGTTTTCGGAGCCTCGGACTCCGTCGACAAATTCGGTGGACGTATCATGCATTTCCTGGTCCGGCACGGATTCGCGGGCACGATCTATCCGATCAATCCTCGACGGTCGGCGGTGGTGGGGCACGTCGCCTACCCTTCCATAGGGGATTTGCCCGCGCCGCCCGACGTGGCCATCCTCGCCGTGCCCGCCGACACCCTCGTGCAGAGCGTGACGGAAGCGGCGGCGGCAGGTGTGGGGTGCTGCGTGATCATTTCCACGGGATTCGCCGAGGCAGGCGCGGAGGGCATGGCGCGCCAGGCCGCCCTCGTGGAGGTCTCACGCGCCACGGGCATGCGTCTGATCGGGCCCAACTGCATGGGCCTCGTGGTGCCGCACCATCGCCTCGCCCTCTGCTCCTCGGTCGTGCTCGACACCGACCGGCTCCGCGACGGCCCCCTCGGGCTCGTGAGTCAGAGTGGGGCGCTCATGGTTTCCGTGTTCGACCGCGCGGCCACCGATGGCATCGGCTTCCGTCATTGCGTCTCGGTGGGCAACCAGGTGGACGTGGAGATCTGCGACGTGCTCGAGTACCTGGTCGACGACGCGGGGACGGAAGCGATCTGCGTGTACGTGGAAGGGCTCCTCGACGGCCCACGCTTTCGCCGGGCGGCGGCCATGGCGCGAAAAGCGGGGAAGCCTCTGCTCGTGGTCAAGACCGGCCGCACTCAGGCCGGCGCGGTGTCCGCGCGCTCGCACACGGCCAGTCTTGCCGGATCGTTCGAGGTCTTCGCGGCGGTCTGCCGCGAGGAAGGCGCGGTCATTGCCCATGACCCCGACGACATGGTGCGTGCCGCCCACTTCCTCGTCCGGCATCGACGCCCGCGGCGCGGCGGCGTCGCCATCCTCTCCACCTCGGGCGGCGGAGCGGGCATCGCGTGCGACCGCGTGAGCGAGCTCGGGCTCTCGCAGGCCGTGCTCTCGGCCGAGACGCGCGCCGCCCTCGGCGAGCTGCTGCTGCCCCCCCAGGCCGACAATCCCGTCGACCTCGGGGGCCGTCGGGCCCCGGAGAACGTGGAGATCAGCGGGGAGATCGCGCGGCTCCTCTTCGACGATTCGAACGTCGCCTACGGGTTGGCCATCCTCACCTCGATGCCCTTCTTCGCCAAGGGTTCCCGGCTGATCGCAGAATCCGTACAGGCCATCGACAAGCCGGTGATGATCGTGTTCACGCCCGGCGCGGCCGCCGACGCACCCCGCGAGGCGCTCCGCGAGATCGGCCAGTTCTTCTTCGATCGCACCGAGGACGCGCTGCGGGTGCTCGCGCTCATGGCCGAGCACGATGCGCACTCGGCCGCCGCCCGACCTCTCGCCGCGAGACCCGCGGGGTTGCCGGAGGCCGCTCCCGAGGGCTCGGGTGTGCTGTCCGCCGAGGAGGCCACGCGATGGCTTCAGGCCTACGGGATCCCCGTCGCGCGCGACGCGACGGCGGCCACCCCAGAGGCCGCGGCAGAGGCGGCGGCTCGGCTGGGCTTTCCCGTGGTGCTGAAGGCCATCTCGCGCGACATCGTGCACAAGAGCGACCTGGGCGCGGTGCAGCTCGGCCTGGCCTCGCCGACCGAGGTCGTCGAGGCCGCGCGTGAGATGGCCGCGCGTCTTGCGCGGTCGACGCCCCTGGCCCGCCTCGACGGCTTCGTCGTACAGGAGACGGTACGCGGCGAGGCCGAGGTGATCGTGGGCGCCCGGCGCGATCCCCAGTTCGGCCCCGTGGTGCTGGTGGGACTCGGCGGCATCGCGGTGGAGATCCTGAAGGACATCGCGCTGGCACCCGCGCCCGTGACGTTAGAGCGGGCTCGTCTGATGCTCGATGCCCTCGCCGGCGCCCCGCTCTTCCGCGGGGCTCGGGGCCGGCCGCCGCTCGACGTGGAGGCCATCGCCGACGTCGTCTCGCGCCTCTCGTGGCTCGCCGTCGATCTCGGGCCGCGCCTCGTCGACTTCGAAGTGAACCCGCTCATCGTCCGCCCCCAGGGCGAGGGAGCGATCGCAGTGGACAGCCGGGCAACCCTCACCGAGACCTTCCACAAGGAGCCTCACCCATGAGATGGACGCGCAGCCTGCTCGCGCTGATGGCGGCCATGATCCTTGTCGCCGACCCCGCGTCGGCGCAAAGCGTCCTGCGCATCGGACTCAATGACGATCCCGACGCGCTTGACCCGACCATCAGCCGCGCCTACACGGGTCGCCTCGTCTTCGCCGCTCTCTGCGACAAGCTCTTCGACGTCACGCCCGACCTCAAGATCGTTCCCCAACTCGCCACCAGCTACGAGTGGGGGCCCAACCAGCGCTCCGTCGTGCTCAAGCTGCGCCCCGGGGTGAAGTTCCACGACGGCGAGCCCTTCAACGCGGAGGCGGTGCGCTTCAACATCGAGCGACATCTGAACACGCCTGGCTCCTTCCGGAAGTCGGAGATCGGCGAGATCAAGAGCGTGGACGTGATCAATGACCTGACCGTCCGCCTCAACCTCTCCGAGCCGCTCGTCCCCCTGCTGGCCGCCCTCACCGATCGCGCGGGCATGATGATCTCGCCCAAGGCGGCCAAGGAGCTGGGCGATCGCTTCGGGACCAAGCCGGTGTGCGCGGGCCCCTACAAGTTCGTGGAGCGCGTGGCCCAGGGCAAAATCGTGGGCGAGCGCTTCGCCGACTACTGGGACAAGGACAACATCCACATCGACCGGGTGGAGTTCCTCCCCATCACCGACTCCACCGCGCGCCTGGCCAGCCTGCGCTCAGGCGATCTCCACATGATCGAGCGCGTCTCCCCGAGCGACCTCGCCCAGATCCGAGCCGACTCCAAGCTCAAAGTGGTGGGTGTCCCTGAGCTCGGCTACCAGATGATCCCCCTCAACGTGAACAACGGGCCGAAGGGCAAGGTGCTGGGAGCCGACCCGCGCATCCGTCAGGCCATCGATCTCGCCATCGACCGCGAAACCATCGTGAAGACGATCTTCGCCAACGAGTACATCCCCGGCAACCAGTTCGTGAGTCCGGTGAGCCCCTACTACAACGCGAAGTTTCCCGTGCGGAAGCGCGACGTGGCCAAGGCCCGTCAGCTCCTGCAGGCCGCGGGCGCCTCGAACCTGGCCTTCACCCTGATCGTGCCGCCCGAGCGTGACCGCCAGGAGGCCGCCCTCGTCCTCCAGGCCATGCTCGCCGAGGCGGGTATCACCATGACCATCCAGTCGCAGGAGAACGTCACCATGCTCCAGGCAGGCCGGCGGGGGGACTTCGAGGCCTACTTCACCTTCTGGAGCGGGCGGCCGGATCCCGACGGCAACATCTACACCTTCAACGTGTGCAACGGCGGACAAAACGACAGCCACTACTGCAATCCCGCGCTCGACGCGCTCCTCATCAAGGCGCGGCAAACCGCTGATCACGCGGAGCGAAAGAAGCTCTACGACCAGACCACGGAGATCCTGATGCGCGACCTGCCCCGCCTCATCCTCTGGCACCGCCGTGTCTTCACCGGCCTGAGCGTCAAGGTCCAGGGATTCACGCCGCACCCCGACGGGATCATCCGGCTGAAGGGCCTCAAACTCTCGTAGCGCTGGGCACGGCCGGTCATGTCGCTCGGGCTCTACGTCGCGCGCCGCCTCCTCGCCCTGGTGCCGACGCTGTTCTTTGTCTCCGTCCTGATCTTCCTCCTCCAGCAGCTCCTCCCCGGCGATCCCGCCCTGGCCCTGGCGGGTGAGGAGCAGGATCCCGCCGCCGTGGCCGCCATTCGCGCGAAGTACCACCTGGATCGGCCCATCGTCGTGCAGTACCGGATCTGGCTCGGCAACGTGGTGCGGGGCAACTTCGGCGAGTCGCTGCGCAGCCGCATTCCCGTCTCCGACCTCCTCGCCTCCAAGCTGCCCGTGACCATCGAGCTCGCCATCTGCTCGATGCTGGTCGCCCTGTTGCTGGGTCTCCCCGCGGGCATCATCTCCGCCACCCGCAAGGGCACCCTCCTCGACTTCACGGCCAACCTGATCGCGCTGTCCGGCCTCTCCGTGCCGCACTTCTGGCTTGGCATCATGCTCATCCTGCTCTTCGCGGTGCGGCTGGGCTGGCTGCCCGCCTCCGGCTACGCGACGCCGTGGGAAGACCCACTCCGCAATCTCACCACGCTTCTCCTCCCCTCCTTCGTGCTGGGCACCGGCGTGGCGGGGGTGATGATGCGCCACACCCGAAGCGCCATGATGCAGACCCTGGACGCGGACTACGTGCGCACCGCGCGGGCCAAGAGCGTGCCCGAGCGCCTCGTCGTGCTCAAGCACGCGCTCCGCAATGCCCTCATCCCGGTGATCACGCTGGGGGCCATCGAGTTCGGCCGCCTGCTCTCGGGCGCCGTGCTCACCGAGCAGATCTTCAACATTCCCGGCTTCGGCAAGCTGCTCGTCGACGGCGTGTTCAATCGCGACTATGCGGTGGTGCAGGCGGTGGTGCTCGTCTCCGCCGCCCTCTACGTGCTCCTCAACCTGCTCGCCGACGTCCTCTACTTCGTGGCCAACCCCCGTATGCGGGGCAGCGCGTGACCACCGCGCGCCAGGCCCAGGTCCTCCGCCGTCTCGTGAGGCGGCCGCCCACCGTGGTGGCCGCCGCCATCGTGCTCATCTTCATCGCCATCGCGCTGGGCGCCGCGCACCTCGCCCCCTTCGATCCGACGGCCACGGACTTCGCCGCCATCCGCAAGCCGCCGTCCGCCGTCCACCTCCTCGGCACCGACGAGGTCGGCCGCGACGTGCTGTCCCGTCTCATTTGGGGCGCGCGCGCCTCGCTGCTGGCCGGGGTGATCCCGGTCACCCTCGCCGTCTCCCTGAGCATTCCCTTGGGGCTCGTGGCAGGGTACGCGGGCGGCTGGATCGACAGCTGGATGATGCGGCTCAACGACGCCATGCTCGCCATCCCATTCCTCATCGTGGCCATCGCCCTCGCCGCCTTCCTGGGGCCGAGCCTGCGCAACGCCATGATCGCCATCGGCATCGCCTCGCTGCCCACCTTCCTGCGGCTGGCCCGCGGCACCGTCCTCGCTCTCAAGGCCGAAGACTACGTGGAGGCCGCGCGGGCCCTCGGCTGCTCCCGGCCGCGCATCGCCGGTCGCCACATCCTGCCCAACATGCTCCCCCCGCTCATCGTCCAGTCGAGCATCGCCGTGGCCGCGGCCATCATCGCCGAGGCGAGCCTGGCCTTTCTCGGTCTGGGCCAGCAGCCGCCAGCGCCCTCGTGGGGCAGCATGCTCAACGCAGCCCAGCGCTATCTCTCCCAAGCTCCCTGGATGGCCCTCTATCCCGGGCTCACCATCTTTGCCATCGTCATGGCACTCAACGTGCTGGGAGACGGCCTGCGAGACGCCCTCGACCCGCGGTACTATTGACACGCATGCCGCACTACGACCCGAGGAGGTCCCATCGATGAGCTCGATCTGGATGAAGCCGATCAGCGGTCCCAAGGCCTGGCGGGGCGACACCCTCAGTCGCGACACGTCGTGGCTCGTGCCGTTCACGCCCGAGGAGATCGCCGACATCGACCGCGCCCTCGCCACGGCCAAGGCGAGCGGGCGTCGCCTGGAAGACATTGGCCGCGAGCAGTTCCCCCTCACGGTGACGCGGGCCCGGCTCGAGCAGACCGTGGCCGAGCTCTACGATGGGCGCGGCTTCGTCGTGCTGCGCGGCCTCCCCGTGGACCGTTACCGCGACGAAGACGTGGAGCTGATCTTCTGGGGTCTCGGGCGCTACATGGGCGCGCCCCTCTACCAAAATCCCCAGGGCGATCTGCTCGGCCACGTCTACGACCATGGCCGCACCTACGGCAACATCGACGTGCGGGGTTACGAGACGAGTGCCTATCTCCCCTATCACACCGACGCGGGGGATGTGGTCGGCCTCCTCTGCCTGCGCCGCGCCATCAAGGGCGGGCTGAGCAGTATCGTGAGCTCGGTGACGGTGCACAACGAGATCCTCACGAACCGTCCCGAGTATCTCGGCTTGCTCTACAACGGCTTCTACTACATCCGCCGCGAGGCGGCCCTCACCGAACGCGGCGTGTCTGACCGGCCCATCCCCGTGTTCGGCAATGCCGGCGAGGTTGTGAGCTGCCGCTACATCCGTAACCAGATCAACGCGGGCGCCGTGAAGCGCGGCGTACCCCTGACCACGCTTGAGCAGGCCGCCCTCGACTACCTGGACGAGCAGACGCGGCGCCCCGACCTGCGGCTCGACATGGATCTGGCGGCGGGGGACATCCAGTTCGTGAACAACTACACTGTGCTCCACTCGCGGACGGAGTTCGTGGACGGCCCCGAGCCGCACCAGAAGCGCCACATGCTCAGGCTCTGGCTCAAGTTTCCCCGTCCCTGGCCGCTGAGCCCGGAGTTCCCTGCCCACATGGGCTACAAGCCCTCGCAGGACACGCCCGTGCTCATCGAGGCGGAGCGCTGACCGCCACGTAGGCTCGGGGGACGGGAAAGGACGGACCCTACCGGCGCCTGGCCATGAGCGCCCGCACATACGCCTTGCGCGCCTCGTTGACGGGCGAGGCGGCGAGCAACTCGTCAACCTCCTTGCGATCCGGCTCGGAGGTCCCGTATCGATCCGTCACGAATCGATCGAAGAAAAGCCTCGCTCGCTCGTCAATGCGGCGCAGCTCGAGTTGAACGGAATACCGCTGCTGAGCGCCCTTGTTGGCCTGCAGCGCCTGGACATACCGTGCCCGCTCTTCCGGATCCGGGATAGAGGCGGGATCCACTTCGCCAGAGCCATAGACGATCCCATGCACGGGGGGCAGCGGTACGCCGTGCGGCGGCGGAGTCTTCTGATTCCACGTGGGGTCGATCTGTCGATCCAACGCGGCGAACAGGCGTAGCCGCCGGGCGACGGCCCGTTTTCGCGCCGTCGTGTCCCCCACGGCGATGCCCGCTTCGGCAGCCTCGAGCGAATCCAAGATTTCGTACAGCAACGTCGGGTCTTGCTTCTTCTCGAACTCGGCGAGCTTTTCGATCGTTCGTTGATCAATTGAGTCCATGGCGCTCCTTGCCTGCCCCTGCCGCTGGAACAACAGGCAATCCGACCACCCGGTTATCGCGATCAGCATTCCCAGGAATAGTCGGACGAGCGTCAAGGGGGGGGCGGACACTGGACGATCGCGGTGGTCGCCGCCGCGACGGTCGTCGTGCCGGTAGCCCCGGCCTTGGCCGTAGCCAGCGTGGAGCCGTCGGCGGCGAGGATGTGGGCCTGGCCCACGAAGGTGAACTGATGGAAGGGCCCCGCGCCAACCCGGTATTCATAGGGAATGGACAACGAGGTAGTTCCGGCCCCAAAGGGCGGCGTGCCACCGCAACGTCCTGAGTAGGCACAGTCTCCAAGGACGGACTGTGTTCCCATTCCTGCCACGACGGTATTGGTCATCGCTTTGTCTGGACAGGGATTGCCCCCGCCGCCGGCTCCGCAGTGCCCTCCACTGAACGGATTGCACGAATACACACCGCTGCCGGTGCCGGCGACATCCAACTCGCGATACCTCACGTTGCTGAAATTCACGTCATCAGGTCCGAGGAAGACTCGCGTCTGGATCCCGGAGTCCGCTCGGTTCAGGTGATGCTTGACGCCGGTGCCCGGTTCGCGATCCATTGATACCGAGGTGGGGGCGACGATATCGAACTGAATCGTCACCCCGCCCGCCCTCACGGTGATCTTTTGCGCGGTATCGGGCGCGGTGAGAATGACGGTGGTGCCGTTGGTGGCGGAAAGCGTGCCGGCCGTCGTCGTCCAGGCCGTGCTGCCGGGGGCATGCGTCAGGTTGACGTTCTCACCCACTCCGATTCTGGTTCGCGTCCGCGCTCCCGGCGTTGTCGCCACCGTCTGGCTGGTAATGGTTTCCGCGGGCGCGGGAGGTGTCGGCCCGGGTCCGGGAGGTGTCGGCCCGGGTCCGGGAGGTGTCGGGCCGGGCCCGGGAGGCGTCGGTCCGGGTCCAGGCGGGGTGGGGCCTGGGCCGGGGGGCGTCGGCGTCGCGAACAGCGCATCCAGGCTTCCCATCGTGAGGGGCCCGACGATGCCATCGGGGTTCAACGAATGTGCGCTCTGGTACTTTCGAACCGCCGACTGCGTCTCCGATCGAAAGATCCCATCGACGCCGAACTTGGGAAGTGGAAAGCCGGCATCGACGAGCGCCTGCTGAACCTTCGCCACCGCCGGCCCCTGGCTGCCGAAGCGAAGGAGCTGCTCGTTGTCGAAACACGCCTCGAGCACGGGATCCCCGGCGAATCGCGGCGCCTGAAGGTCGTGGCCGTCACCGATTCTGCGCTGGAGCTTCGTTGCGCTCGCGCCGTTGCGCAGAGCTTCCACTCCATCCTCCAGCGATCGGGACACTGCCTTCGCCACGCCATTCGCTTCCTGCTCGTGGCGGTCGTCGAGCTGGCCGACCTGCCGTCCTCGACTCTTCTCGTGCTCGCACTCCGAGCACATCCGCTGAATTGAGCTGCTTGGTGCGTCCTCTGCCACGGCCGTCGCTGCTTTCTGCTGTACAACATGCGTCAATTCATGCGCCAGCAACTCGCGTCCGGCCCGCGTGCCGGGATCATATGCGCCTTCACGAAAGAAAATGTCAGGGCCGGTCGTGAAGGCGGTCGCGCTCAACGCACGATTCAGCGCATCAGGCTTCGCACCGGTGTGAATACGGACGTCACCAAAGTCCATGCCAAAGGCGGACTCCATCGTGCGGCGTGTTTCGCCATCGAGACCGTGTCCTCCCTGACCAGAGCGACCGATCGCCGCTTCGACATCCGGCATGACGGCGAGGTCGCCTCCCGCCTGACGGCCGATGGCGAGAACCCGCTGCACATAACGGTTGCCATAAGCCCGTTGTATCGGAAGCAGGGCGTGCGCGGCCACGGCACATCGGCCTTCAGAGATGCGGTTCAGAGCTTGGACCTGGCCGGCCAGGGTCGCCCGACCAGGTGAGGCGGCCGCACGGGGAGGCCGCTTGAGGACGATGAGCCGGGCATTCGCGTTGGCGAATCGACATCGTCGGCACAGATCGCGCTGTCTTCCCGCGAGGGATGTCGCTTTGTCTCAGGCGCATCACGCCCCCCTTATGTCACGCCATCCCCTTCCGCGGCTCTGCCAACGATCTACACGTCATTCGATCTTACGCCGATTTTAGAGAGCGTGTCCCGCGGCCGGATGGGACGGCGAGGGAGGCGTTCCC
>DATGCY010000654.1:0-3155 GCA_035311385.1 Candidatus Methylomirabilota bacterium | reverse complement strand
CCAAGCCCGTGGTGGCGGCCATCCATGGCACGGCGCTCGGCGGCGGGCTCGAGGTGTGCCTCGCCTGCCACTACCGTGTCGCCGTCGCCGCGGGGCAAGTGGGGCTGCCCGAGGTGAAGTTGGGCCTCCTCCCCGGCGCGGGCGGCACCCAGCGGCTGCCGCGCGTGGCGGGAGTGGAGGCGGCGCTCAAGATGATAGTGAGCGGCGACCCGGTGCGGGCACCACGTGGGAAGGAGATGGGCATCGTGGACGAGGTGGTGGGCGACGATCTCCGCGCGGGCGCGGTGGCCTTCGCCGAGCGCCTGGTGGCGGAGAAGCGCCCGCTTCGCAAGATCTCCGCCATGGACGACAAGGTCGCGGCGGCGCGCGCCAACCCCGGCGTGTTCGACGCCTTCCGCAAGAGCATCGAGCGCGAGGCGCGCGGCTACCTCGCTCCCTTCAAGTGCATCGAGGCGGTGCAGGCCGCGGTGACCCTGCCCTTCGCGGAGGGCCTCAAGAAGGAGCGCGCGCTCTTCCAGGAGTGCATGGCCTCGCCGCAGTCCAAGGGGCAGATTCACGCCTTCTTCGCCGAACGCGAGGCGACCAAGATCCCCGACGTGCCGCCGGGCACGCCCGCCGCGAAGATCGAGCGCGCGGTGGTGATCGGGGCGGGGACCATGGGCGGCGGCATCGCCATGAACTTCGCCAACGCGGGCATCCCGGTCACCGTGGTCGAGGTCGCGCAGGACGTCCTCGACCGTGGCCTGGGCGTGGTTCGGAAGAACTACGCGGCCACCGTGGAGAAGGGGCGACTGTCCCAGGCCGATATGGACAAGCGCATGGGCCTCATCACGGGCTCGCTCGATCGCGGGGTGGTGCGGGAGGCGGACATCGTGATCGAGGCGGTCTTCGAGGAGATGGCGGTCAAGAAGGAGGTGTTCGCCGCTCTCGACAGGATCGCCAAGCCCAGCGCCGTGCTGGCCTCCAACACCTCGACCCTTGACATCGACGAGATCGCCAGCGCCACTTCGCGCCCTCAGGCCGTCATCGGCACACACTTCTTCAGCCCCGCCAACGTGATGCGGCTCCTCGAGCTGGTGCGCGGGAGCAAGACCGCGAAGGAGACCATCGCCACCTCCGCCGAGCTTGCCCGGCGCATCAGCAAGGTGTGGGTGCTCGCGGGCAACTGCGACGGCTTCATCGGCAACCGCATGCTGGCGCCCTATCTCCGCGAGGCGGAATTCCTCGTGGAGGAGGGAGCCACGCCCCAGCAGGTCGACAAGGTCATCTACGACTTCGGCTTCGCCATGGGGCCTTTCGCCATGCAGGACCTCGCCGGCCTCGACGTAGGCTGGCGCATCCGCAAGGGCAAGGCGGCCACGCGGCGCAAGGACCTCCGCTACTCACACGTCGGCGATCGCCTCTGCGAACAGGGGCGCTTCGGCCAGAAGACAAGCGCGGGGTGGTATCGCTACGACGCGGGAAGCCGTGTGCCCAAGCCCGATCCCGAGGTGGAGGCGCTCATCGCGGCTTGCGCGAGGGAGGGCGGCGTGGAGCGTCGGCAGGTAAGCGACGACGAGGTCCTGAAGCGCTGCCTCTGGGCCCTCGTCAACGAGGGGGCGCGCATCCTCGAGGAGGGCATCGCCCTGCGGGCGAGCGACATCGACGTCACGTACCTCTACGGCTACGGCTTCCCGCGTTATCGCGGCGGCCCCATGTTCTACGCCGATCAGGTCGGACTCAAGCAGGTGCTCGCCGACGTGGCGGGCTTCCACACGCGCCACGGCGAGCCGTGGGCGCCCGCGCCACTGCTCGAACGGCTCGCCAAGGAGGGCAAGGGTTTCCGCGACGCGGGAGTGCGCTGAGTCGCGACCCGGCGGCGCGTTCATCATGGAATGCCGCTGCCTTGACAGGCCCGGAGACTGCCTGTTATCAACGATGCGCGCCGAGGCCGGTGCCAGTGCCATGACCTTTCCCCATCGCCGACGAGAGTTGCCCATCAAGAGGGCGGGGTAGCGCCGGGTGTTGCCCCTTCCGCCTCTCGGCGCCGAGGCGCAGGCCCTCGTGGAGCAGATCCGTACGCTGGCCCGCGAGCGCTTCGCGCCGCGGGCCGCGCGCTACGACGCAGAGTCCACCTTTCCCGTCGAGAACTATGCCGACCTCCGCGCCGCCGGCCTCCTCGGGCTGACCATTCCCACGTCCTACGGCGGGCGCGGCGCCGATTCGCTCACCTACGCCCTCGGCCTGCTCGAGATGGCCAAGGGCTGCTCGGCCACCGCGCTCACCTTCAACATGCACGCGACCGTGCTCACGTTCATCGCCGCCCTCGGCAGCGAGGAGCAGCGACGCAGGTACTTCGGAGAGGTGATCCGCGAGGGCAAGCTCGTCGCTTCCGTGACGAGCGAGCCCGAGTCGAGCTTCCGCGACAAGTTCGTGCTTCAGACGATCTTCAAGCCCGTCCCCGGCGGCTACCAGGTGAGCGGAGTGAAGCAGTTCTGCTCGCTGGGTGACGCCGCGGACTACTACTTCGTTTCGGGCATCCGGGAAGGCACCACCTCCGCCAAGGAGGGACTCCTGTCCGCCCTGGTGCGTCGCGGGGATCCCGGTGTCAAGGTCGAGGGCACGTGGAATGCCATGGGCATGCGGGGCACGGTGAGTCATACCATCCGCTACGAGACCTTCGTGGAGGAGAGCCATATCATCGGCCCGCCCGCTGGCCTCTTCACCATCGATCTCTCCGGCTTCGCCCTCGGCTACTCCGCGACCTATCTCGGCATCGGCGAGGCCGCCCTCGACTACATCGTGGAGTTCGTGCGGACCAAGACCATCCGCCCCTCTACGGAGCCGCTCGGCCATCATCCGGTGACCCAGCGGACCATCGCCGAGCTCGCCACCTCGGTGCGCGCGGCGCGTCTCCTCCTCTGCGAGGCGGCGCGCGTGCGCGACACCGGCGACCGCGCCGCGGCCATGCTCGCCGTCAACCAGTCCAAGTATCTCTCCGCGGAGACGGCCGCCATGGTGACGGAGCGGGCCATCCGGCTCGCCGGCGGTCGCGGGATCCTCAAGGATCTGCCCCTGGAGCGCTGGCACCGTGACGCCATGGCAGGCCCGGTGATGCCGCCCTCCAACGATCGCTGCCTCGAGACGGTCGGCAAGATTCTGTGCGGCCTCGAGGC
>DATGCY010000653.1:0-2348 GCA_035311385.1 Candidatus Methylomirabilota bacterium | reverse complement strand
ACCGCCGACCCTCTGCCGGACGAGGTCCTGGCGAAGATCCTCGATCAGGCGCGCTTCGCGCCGAGCGGCGGTAACCGCCAGGGCTGGCACGTGATCGTCGTTCGCGACGCCGCGACGAAGCGCCGGCTTGCCGATCTGAGCGCGTTCGCCGGACGCCGCTACGCCGCTCAGGCGGCGAACGGCGAGAACCCCTGGAACACCATCGACCCGCCGCGCGTCGATGCCGCGACGATCGAGCGGATCACCGTTCCCGCGCGCCTCACCGAGTCGATTACGACCGCGCCCGTCGTGCTGGTCCTCTGCGTCGATCTGCGGGTGGTAGCCTCGATCGATCAGGATCTCGAGCGCGTCGGGATCATCAGCGGGGCGTCGATCTATCCCTTCGCGTGGAACATCCTCCTCGCGGCGCGGCACGAGGGCTTCGGCGGCACCATTACGACCCTCGCCACCGCGCGCGAGGCCGACATCAAGGCATTGCTCTCGATCCCGCCGCACATTGCCGTGTGCGCGGTGATGCCGTTGGGCCGGCCGGTACGTCGGCTGTCCCGGCTCAAGCGAAAGCCGGTGGCCGAGTTCGCCCGGCGAGAGCGATGGGACGGCCCATCCTTCGGCTAGCAGCCCGTGGTGAAAGCCATTACAGTGAGCACGCTGCGGCAGCCGGGAAATACGTCTGTCCGACGCGAGCCTGCGATTGCCGTAGCTCGATGCGGCTCGTCAGAGCCGCGCGGAGCTCGGCGACGAGCGAGGCCAGGAGCAGCCAGAGCACGAAACAGGGCCGCCGGCGGCCCTGAAGGCCGCGCGGGGTTCCGCGGCCCATCACATGGCGCATCAGCAGTCCGAGATTGAAGGCACCGGCGTGCACGATCAAGCGCTTGAGGATATTGGGATGGCCACGCAGGTGCAGCCGGCGCAGCCCGCCCGTGTCATAAACGTGGGCGAACGTGCGCTCGACGTATTCGCCCCGCCGCCGCATCAGCCGCCGGCCGCGCGCGCCGCTGACCCGTCGGCGATTGCCGTAGACGGGGCCTTGGGCCTCGGGCGCGTCGCGCCAGCACCGGCGGCCGCGATCGGGCTCGACGAGATAGGCGCGAAGGCCGAGAGCCTGCAGCGTCAGCAACGTGTCGTTGCTATGGTAGCCGCGGTCGCCGACAAGCGCGGTGGGTGGACTCGCCTGCACGACGGCCAACTGCTCGGCCGCCGTCAGCGTCGTGGCCAGCACACTCGTGGTGTCCCCGACGTCGGCGCCGTGCAGCGTCACGGCGACCAGCGCGCCGGTGTCGAGATCCACGGCATGTTCCACCTTGTGCGCCAGGTGCGTCCGCCCATCCTTCATCTGCGTAACCTTGGCATCCGGGTCCGACGGATTCACCCACTCGGCGTTCGACGTCCGTTTCTTGCGTCGCCGATCGAGCCGGGCCAGGGCCTCGCGGCTGGGCGTCTTGAGGCCCGAGGCCGTGGCCAACCGCGTGAGGAACTGCTGGTAGCTTTCCCCGGTGTCCCGCCGCACGATGCTCCGCATCGCCGCGTTTGCCTCCAGGGTCGTGGCATCCACGGCGAGCGTCTTGCCGCGGAGCAGCCGCGCCTCGACCAGGCGCTCCTGCACCCACGTGAACACGGCCTGATGCGCTTCCACGTCGATCAGGCGGCGCGTGCGCGAGATCGTCGAATGATCGGGGGCTGCCTCGTCCAGCCCCAGGCCCAGGAACTGCCGCACGGCCAGCGAGTCGGCCGCTCGCCAGGCGATGCCACGCTCCGAGTCGAGTCCCTCGAAATAACCGACCAGCAGCAGCCGGAAGTAGCGACCCGGCGCGAGACTGGGACGCCCCATCACCGGCGCGTAGAACGGGCGGCACTGCTCCTCGACAAACCGATCAAAGCCCGCCGCGTCGAGGATTTCATTCAGCCGCACGTAGAACGGGTGGCCCGGGGAGATTGGCAGCTCGGGGGCGGCAACCCACATCGGTGCCTGCTCGCTCTTGCGCTTGCCCATCGCCATGGCCCGCAGTGTACGATCTCGCGCGCCAATGGCGATCGCATTTCACCAACTTTCACCACGGGCTGCTAGAGCGGGTTGGGGCGATGCAACGTAGTTCTCCGGCGCGCTGGCCTCGACGCTCATGCTGTTGCCTACATCTTCTTGTCGGCTTGCCGGCGAACCCGCGAAACACGGACGATGTACGGACAGATCAAGTCCTGAGGCCACCAAAGGACACCACGCAGCGAACATTCGGCCACGAAAGGAACAACAATGCATATTTGGGTGGGCCACCAGGAAGGTGGTGGCTGCGACTGCCCCACCTGCAGCTTTGTGCGTGACGAGATCGTCACCCCATTGGGTCACGACGGTC
>DATGCY010000652.1:0-6902 GCA_035311385.1 Candidatus Methylomirabilota bacterium | reverse complement strand
CTCCTCGCGGTAACCAGAACGTGCAGTCGCCCCGCGGCAACCAGGACGTGCAGTCGCCGCGCGGCAATCAGGATGTCCAGTCTCCTCGCGGCAATCAGAACGTCCAGTCGCCGCGTGGCAACCAGGATGTCCAGTCTCCTCGCGGCAACCAGGACGTGCAGTCGCCGCGTGGGAACCAGGATGTCCAGTCTCCTCGCGGTAACCAGAACGTGCAGTCGCCGCGCGGTAATCAGAACGTGCAGTCGCCGCGCTCCAGCACGGGTACTACGGCCAGCACGCAGGCTCCTCGTGCCGACATTAGCAAGGCTGCTTCCCTTGTGAAGGACGCCGAGGCGGCCTGCAAGAGCGGCAACATGACGGTGGCCTCGGACAAGGCCAAGGCAGCGATCGAGCTGCTGAAGTAGTCGTAGACACGCACAGCAACGGCCCCGGGGTATTGGCCCCGGGGCCGTTTTCTTTTGCTCACGGCGGTCTTAGATGCATCGGAGCAGTGTGGACTTCCCTGCTCCGCTCGACCCGATGAGCGGCACAAACTCGCCACGCCCATACATCCGCTGCTCGCGAGCCCGGATCACCCCCGCCGTCCGGCCGTGAGGTGGAAGTGGAGGTGGTAAACGACCTGACCACCCTCCGGCCCCGTGTTGCACGAGACCCTGTACCCGCGCTCCCCGTAGCCGAGGTGCTCCCCGAGCAGCCGGGCCACGCGCACACAATGCCCCACCACTCGCTCGTCGGCCGGCTCGAGCCGCGCGATGGACTCAATATGGCGTTTGGGAATGATGAGGAGGTGGATGGGCGCCTTCGGGTAGAGATCCTTGAAGGCGATCACCTCGTCGTCCTCGTACTCGATTTCTGCGGGACTCTCCCGCGCCACGATGCGACAGAAGACACAGCCAGTGGTCAGGCGCTCCTCCTGCTCGTGTATACTCGGGTGGGTTCGCGGTGGGACAGCTCAATCATCGAAGGAGACTCTGATGGGCACGTGCCCAAAGTGCAAGCTGAGGATTCGGAAGAACGGCAACCACGTGAAGCTAGGATCGGTCTGGTATCACAAGATGTGCCCCGCCAAGGCGCGCTCCGCCACTAAGTAGCTACGAGCTCGCGCCCATCGCGACCGTCACGGCACGCGAGGGCGCACCCTTCTCGACCTCGGTCATCCCACTGCGCCTGCGCGCTCGCTCCTCCTGCCGACCCGGCACGCGCGGCGGAAACGCTCCCCGCGACAACAAGTCGCTCGCCGTCAGGAGCCTGGGGAGATAAGCCCGACACGGATGGCGAAGCGCACGAGCCCCGCCACGTCGTGAATGTCCAGGCGGTCCATGAGCTGGGCCCGGTGTGTCTCGATCGTCTTCACGCTCAACTTGAGCTTGGCCGCGATGGCCTTCGTGGTGTTGCCTTCGGCGATCAGCTGCAGAACCTCGCGATGGCGTGAGGTGAGGCGTTCGAGGGGATCGGGCTGGTCGGCCACTCGCCGGCGGAAGTCCGCCACGAGGTGCTTGGACATGGCGGGACTGAGATACGTCTCGCCGCGGGAAACGGCGGCGATGGCCAGCTCGAGCTCAGCGGGATCGGCGTCCTTGAGCACGTAGCCCGATGCGCCCGCTTTGAGGGCCTGCAGCGCGTATTCCTGCGCGGCATGCATGGACACGATGATGATGGCGGTCCCTGGGCTTCGCTTGACAATGCGCGAGCTCGCGTCGAGACCGTTGAGGCCGGGCATGGCGATGTCCATGAGCACGATGTTCGGGTGGAGGCGGGCGACCAACTCTACGACCTCGTGGCCGTCGTGCGCCTCGGCCACCACCTCGATTCCGGGAATGCCTCCCAGCAGGGAGCGGAGGCCCGCGCGAACGAGGGCGTGATCGTCAGCGATCACCACGCGCAGGGGGGCGGTTGGCTCGACTCGCTCGGTGTCCGTTTCGGTGATGGTGGGGGTGTTCATGGGATTCCTTCCGCAGCAGCCTGCGTGTTGGACGGTGACGGCGTGGACAGGGGCAGCCAGGCATGGAGGATGGTCCCCCACCCCGGCACCGAGACGATGCTGGAGCGGCCTCCCGCCAGCTGCACACGCTCCTCGAGCCCGAGCAGCCCAGCGGCGGCTCCCTGCATGGCCCGCCGGCGGGCGTCGCTGACGTCGAAGCCGACGCCGTTGTCGCCCACGGACACTTCGAGCTCCTTCCCTTCGCACCGGAGCCTTACGGTGATCCGGGTCGCCTTCGCGTGACGGAGGGCGTTGGTCACCGCCTCCTGAGCGACGCGGAAGCATGTCGTGCTGGTGGCGATGGGCAGATGGTCGGGCAGCGGCTCCGTGACGACGTTGGCGGCGATCCCTGAGCGCTCCGCCTGCGCGCTCACGTACCAGCGCAGAGCGGCGGCGAGGCCGAGGTCGTCGAGCAGCGAAGGACGCAGATCGAGGGAAAGCTGGCGGACACCTTGGAGGATCCGATCCACGAGCCCGATGCTCTCGTCGAGGCGGCCGGTGGCCTGGGGGGGGGCCGACTGGCGCCGCAGCATTTGGAGGTTCATCTTCACGGCGGTGAGGGCCTGACCCACCTCGTCGTGGAGCTCCCGAGAGAGATGCCTCCGCTCCGCCTCCTGCACCTCGAGCAGTCGGCGGGAGACGGCCTGCAGCCGCCGGCCGGTAGCCTGCGCCTCCATGAAGAGCCGAGCGTTGCGGAGAGCGACCGCGGCGTGCTCGGCGAGGAGGACGAGCGCGCTCTCGTCGAGGTCCGTGAAGGGGCGCGGCGAGCGATTGTCGACGAAGAGCAGGCCTTCGATCTCATTGCCGATGACGATGGGCACCGCCATCTGTGCCCTGAAGCCCTCACCCGACGTCTCGGCCGCGGTGGTCCTCACGGGGCGGCGGCTCTGCCGCACGCGGTCGCCGAGGGAACCTGGCCCCGTCTCGACACGGACGCCGGCATATCCTTCCTGGTTCGGGTCGACCCAGTAGCGGAAGGTGTAAGAACCCGTCTCCGGCTCGCGGAGGGCGATGCGGGCCCCGTCGCTCTGGCACAGGATGCGCGCGCCCTCGACCACCTGCTGCAGCACGGTGTCCACATCCAGGGAAGCGTTGATGGTCCGCGAGATCTCCGCCACCACTTCCGCCTCGCGGCGTCTCCGCTCCGCTTCCTCGTAGAGCCGGGCGTTCTCGAGGGCCAGCGCCGCCTGATTGGCCAGGGTCTGTCCGGTGGCGATCTCTTCGCTCATGAAGGGCCGTGGCTGGCCGAAGGCCATGCCGAGCACGCCCACCGTCTGCCCTCTCACGGACAGGGGCAGCGCCAGATAGGCGCGGACTCCGGCCCGGAGGAAGATGTGATGCCGCTCCGCGAGCTCCGGCTCGGCGGGCTCCGGCTCCGCCATGAGATCGCTCGTCCAGGTCGGCCGATGCTCCTGCCACACCCGATTCACGAGTGAGCCCTTCGTCACCCGTCCCCCTGGGCGGAATATGGTGCTGAGAGGGCCACCGACGACTACTGCTTCGAGCGTGCCTTCCGGGCGAGGGACCGCAACGGCGGCGTGGATGCAGCCCGGCAGCAGGAAAGGCACACTCTCGACGATGCGTCCCACTACTTGGAGCGTGTCATGCACGCCCACCAGCGCCCGCGTTCCCTGGGCGAGCGTCTCAGCCTCCTTACGGCGTCGCTCCGCATCCTCGTGGAGGCGCGCGGTGTCCAGGGCCAGCGTCGCCTGGTCTGCGAAGGCCTCGAGGAGCCGCCGCTCACGGTCGCTGAACTTGATGGCATGGCGGTTCGCCACGGTCAGCGCGCCCATCGCCCGACCCGGCGGCCCGAGGGGCACTGCGAGGAGCGCACGCTGACCCGAAGCGATCATGCGCTCGCGGACGTTCTCGGGCAGCGCGAGGCTCGGGTCGCTGAGCACGTCGTTGGAGGAGACCGGCTGCCCCGTCAGGATGGCGCGCCCCGCCACGCCTCCGCCGCGAGGCAGGACGATGTCGACGGCTGCCATGTCGAGCTCGCCGCTCCGTGCCACGCCGCGCAGATCGCCGTTCGGCTCCGTCATCACGATCAGGGCGGCGGTGATGGGGAGCAACGTCATCACGCGATCGACGATCTGCTGGCAGACGCTCGCCACGTCTCCCTGCTCGCTGAGCGCATGTGCGATGCGCGCGAGGGCCTCGGCCTCCCGACGGCGCTGGCCCGTCTCCTCGCTCCGGCCGAGCTCGCGCGCCACGACGCCGGCCGGTTCCCCGAGGCGGCGCAGCATCGCGAGGTCGGCCTCCACGAATGGCGTCGAAGCCGGATCGTTCCGCGTTACCGTGATCACGCCCGCGAGCCGGCCGCGCACGAGGAGCGGCTCGGCGATGGCGTGACGGGCGCCCGCCAGCAGATCGCTCGGCGCCGCGTGAAGCCAGCGGGGCAAGTGCTCCACGATCGCGCCGCGACGAGCCTGGGCGCACTGCCCGGCCAGCCCCTCGCCCACGAGCACGCGTCGCGCGGGATCGACGTCGGCAGGAGAGGAGATCCGCTCCGCGAGCACTCCATCTTCCACGGGGATCCAGACGCCGACCCGCGCCACGAAGACCCGGGCAGCCGAGTCGGCGAATAGCTGGAGAGACCTCGTCGCCTCGAGCTGGCTCTCCTCTGGGCGTTCCGGGGAGTCCGTGAGCAGATTCACGTTGGGGGCGGCAAGGCGTGGCGATCCGAAGAGCGTGGCCGACGCGTGCGCGGCTACCGAGGCCGCGAAGATCTTATCGGCCTCTGTGAAGCCCTGTGGGCGTCGAGTGCAAGCTTCGAGCACTCCGGCGACCGTCCCGTCGAGGCTCAGGGGCACCGCCAGGAGAGATCGATACCGGGCGCGGCCGAGGGCTCTCCGGAAGTGTGGGGACAGGCGGTCGTCTTCCGTAGGGTCGCCGATGACCACCGCGGCGGCGCCCTCGGCCACGAGAGTCCAGAGTCCCTCGTCATGGGCCACGTCCGGGTCTGAATGTGGCGCGTCACCGCCCCAGGTCGCCGCCACCACCGGCCTACCGCCCTCGCCCACACGGAGGGTTGTCTGATCGGCACAGAGGAGCCGGCCGAAAACCCGAGTGAGGAGCCTCGGTACAGGCTCGGAGGCCTCAATGGCCAGGAACCGGCGCATGGCTTCGAGGAAGCCTCCGTCCCCGGACGGGAACACGGATCCCTCCAGGACGACCGGTTGGCTCATCCCGCACCTCGCCTCGCCACACCCCGACGGGACCGAGGGCAGCTCCGCAAGGGTAGCGGAGAGGGCCAGCCCAAGCCCCGAGGGAGGATCACGGAACGTGCCTGCCGATGGGCCTCGTCATCGTATTCACACGTGTACCTGCCGGCCGCGCAGGCTCCTAACGCACCAGCGTAGATCGCTAGCGATTCAATCTACTCCAGGGGCAGGTCAAAGTGAAATTTTTAGAAGGGTTGCGGCCCTTCCGGCTCCCCTGGCGCGGCACCCAGAGCTCAAGGTAGGTCGCCTCAGCGCCGACTATAGGAAGGGGACCGAGTGGACATCTGCGTCGCGCGACAGCCGATTCTCGACCGCTTCCGGCGGACCCATGCCTACGAGCTGCTCTTCCGCGATGGACTGACGAGTGCCTTCGGCGTCGGGGACCCCGACCGCGCGTCGGCCAGGGTCCTCGACATCTCCTTTTTCGCCTTCGCCGCAGAGACGCTTACCGGCAGCCGGCCGGCCTTCGTGAACTTCACGCGCGAGGCCCTCATCGGAAGGCTCGGCGGGACAGATCCCGGGAATCTCCTCGTGGCAGAGATCCTCGAGCACGTCCCTGATCCGGAGGTTCTCCGGGGCTGCCACGCTCTCAAGGCGGCCGGCTGCACGATCGCACTCGACGATGTCGTCACCGCGACCCTGCCCGCCGAGCTGGTCGCGCTGGCGGACATCGTGAAGGTGGACTTCTCCAAGACGAGCGCTTTTACCCGTCACCACATCGCCCGCACCCTCCGTCGGCCGGGCTTGAAGATGCTCGCAGAGAAGGTCGAGACGGAGAAGGAGTTCCGACAGGCCCTCGACAGCGGATACGAATACTTCCAAGGCTACTTCTTCACCCGGCCCGGCATCGTCGCCGGGCGAGCCATTCCTGCCTCCAAGCTCAGCATCCTCAACCTCATCCGGGAGGCCCACCGCCCCGATGCCCTCCCCAAGCGGGTGGAGGACATCATCAAGCACGAGGTCTCCCTTGCCCTCAAGCTCCTCACCCATTTCCGCGCAGCGGCCCAGGGGCTCCAGCGGCCGGTCGAGTCGGTACAGGACGCCATGCCCCTTCTGGGCGACCAGGCACTCCAGAAGTGGGCTTCAGTCATCGCTGTGGCCGCTCTCGCCAGCGATCACCCCAACGAGCTTCTGGTGACCTCGGTCGCTCGGGCCAGCTTCTGTGAGGGGCTGCTCATCGAGATGCGACAGGCCGACCGGGGGCAGGACGCCTTCTTCCTAGGCCTCTTCTCCATGATCGAGGCCTTTCTCGGCCGCCCTCTCTCGGAGGCGGTGGAGCGTCTGCCGCTCTCGGAAGAGGCGCGGATCGCGCTCCTCGGCGGGGACAACTTGCTCTATCGCGCCTACACCCTTGCGCTTGCCTGGGAGCGCGGAGCATGGGACGAGGTCACGCTGTTGGCCGCTGACCTCGGCTTGCCGACCGACGTGATCGCTTCGCGCTACAAGGCCGCCCTGGAGTTCGGGAACTGCGTTGGCAAGCCCGAGGCGGAGAAGCCCGCTCGCGTCTAGCTCCTATCCTGCTGGAGGTCGACCCGGTCCAGGTGCTGCGCGCCCTGGGTGCTTCTCGCCAACCAAAGCGCACAGACCTTCCCTTCGTGGAGCGGACGCGATGGAGAGAGCCCCCGAGGACCTGCGGATCCTCGGGAGCCGCGGATGGGCTCAGCCGACGTGGACGGTTTGCTCGATGGTCGAGGCGG
>DATGCY010000651.1:0-6913 GCA_035311385.1 Candidatus Methylomirabilota bacterium | reverse complement strand
CGATGCCGGTGGGCCCGGCTATTTGTCGCGCCAAACATCCTGGAGGCGACCCCAGCTGTAGAGCGAGTGATGGGGGACGAGATTCTTCACGTGGGGCCACATGGTGAAGTAGTCCAGGCGCCATTCGAGAATGGGCCGACTTGCCGCCTGCTCGAGCTTGAGTTGAATCTCGCGCACGAGGGCGAGGCGCTTGGCCTGGTCCAGCTCCTGGGACTGCTGCTCGATGAGCTGGGCGATGGCCTCGTCGCAGTAGTGCGAGTAGTTCCTCGAGGAGCCGCACGCGTAGTTCTCGTAGAAGTTCGCGTCGGGGTCGTCGGGCTCGAGTCCCGTACGGTCCGCCCCGAGCTGGAACTCGCCACGCGCCTGCAGGGAGAACCACTGCGAGGAGTCCACCGGTCGCAAGGAGGCGTCCACGCCCACGCGCTTGAGCTCGCTCAGCACGAAGCCGCCGAGGTCCACGAAGGCCGGGAGGTTTCGCGTCACCATCTCGAGCCTGAGCGGTGAACCGGGGGTGAAGCCGGCCTCGCCGAGGAGCTTGCGCGCCGTAGCCTTCTCGTCGGCCGCGGGCCCGTACCCGGGAATGACGCGCAGATCGGCCTCGAGCATACCCCACACACCATACGGGCGCGGGACCATGGAGGCGCCGAGGGTCGAGCCACCCTGGTAGACCGCGGTGACGAGGGCGCGCCGGTCGATGGCTCGCGTCACCGCCTCGCGCAGGCGCTGGTTGTTGAAGGGGGGCTTCTTGCTGTTCAGGATCAGGTGGTCGACCACGCCGGCGAGGACGGTCGTGACCACGAGTTGTGGCGCGGCCTTCTTGAGCTGATCGGCGATGGGCCGGGGCGTCTCGCCGGGGAAAGCCGCGTCCAGCCGGCCAGTCTGAAGGGCGGCGGTGGCCGTTGCGCGCTCCGCGATGATGAGGTAGCGCAGGCTGTCCAGGTAGGGCCGCCCCTTCACGAAGTAGTCGGGGTTCCGCACGTACTCGACGAACTCACCCTTGCGCCACTCCTTGACCTTGAAAGGCCCTGTGCCCACGCAGCCCATGCGATAGGCGGCCGCTGGCACGTGCGCGGCATAGATCGGCGTGTAGCCGGAGGCGAGCATGAGAAGCAGGGAAGGCTGCGGCCGCTTGAGCCTGAAGGCTACCGTGAAGGGATCGGTGATCTCCACCGCCTCGACGTTCGTGTACCACTCGCGGCGAGGGTTGAGGCGGAGCTTGGCCGCGGCCTCCGGCGTCTCGCGGACGATGTCGAAGGTGTGCTTGACGTCCGTGGCGGTGAAGGGCTTGCCGTCATGCCACTTCACGTCCTTCCGGAGGAAGAACACGAGCTTCCGATAGCCGTCCTGCCAGGACCAGCGCTCGGTGAGCTCCGGGATGATGGTGTCCACGCTGTGGGTGGGCTTGAGCGGGTCGAAGAGCACGAGGTTGCTCAGGCACGGCATGGCCGGCCACATGGTGGAAATGGTCGGGCTCTCGTGAATGGCGAAGCCCTGAGGCAGGTCCTCGCGCAGCCGCAAAGTGAGCGCGCCGCCCATTCGGGGCGCTTCGCCCAAGGTCGGGGAGGCCGCGATCAGTCCCAAGACCAGGGCGATCAGCGGGAGCCGCCACACCATCAGATGCGTCCGGACGGCGTCATGCGATGGCGGCCGCCTCGCGCTCTCGAAGATCGCGGGCCACCCGGATCCTCTGCTGGCGCGCCGCCTTGCCGAGGGCGTCGTAGTCGCGGTTCGTCTGCTCGCCATAGGCGAGGGCGAACTTGGCGATCGCATCGTCCAGCGCCTCGCCCCTCCCGGCATAGCCCGCGATCATGGCGGGATCGCCGGATTTTGCGTGAGCCAGGGCCAGGGCCCACCCGCACAGGCGGGAGCGCTCGATGAGGTACTCGACGGGCATCGCGCCCGGCGAGTAGTCCGCGCCGCCCTTCATGTCGCGGAGCTGCCGGACGTAGAAGTGGAATCCGTCCTGCGTGCCCCAGCCGAGGAAGATGTCCGGCGCTCCTTGGATCAGTCGCTGGCCCACGACCACGCGCTGGCCTTGATGGGAGAAGGCCGAGCGAGCGGTGTAGGGGGCGAGGACGGAGGCCTGGGCCTGCTTGATCTGAAGGAAGAGCGGATCCTCGTGGTGGTTGCCCACGAGAAAGGTGACCCAGCAGCGAGTGCCCACGCTCCCTACCCCCACGACCTTCCGCGCCACGTCGGCGATCTGGTAGCGGGCGAGGAGCGGCTGGCGATCCTCGGGGATGGTCGCCAGATAGCTCTGGAGGAACAGGGAGAGCGCTTCTGCGGTCGGTCGGCCGGTGGAGGTGACCCGCTCCCGGACGATCAGCGGCTTGCTCTCGTGGATCTGGTGCTGATCGTTGACGAGGTCCGTCATCTTGCCCAGCACCTGCAGGTTGTTGCGCGATCGGGCCCTGGCGAGGAGCTTCTTGGCGTGCCGACGGGCCTTCGACGGGAGGCTGGCCAGCACGTCGTGCTCGTCGATGAGGGAGTACCAGACATCGAGATGACCCATGTACGCGTACTCGCGGATCCACTCGCGGTACGATTGGACGGCCGCGCGGGCCGCCTCTTCCGCTTCGTCCTTGTCGCCGCCGAGATGGTACGCGCACACCACCGCGCTGGCGGCCAGCCGCTTGAGGTCCCACTCCCACGGACCCGGCAGCGTCTCGTCGAAGTCGTTGATCCCGAAGATGAGGTTGCGCTCCGCGGAGGCGAACACTCCGAAGTTCGCCACGTGCGCGTCGCCACAGGCCTGCACGACGAGGCCGGTGGTCGGAGTGGTCGCGAGATCGCCCGCCATGACGGCGGCCGAGCCGCGGAGGAAGGCAAAGGGGGAGGCGAGCATGCGCGTGTAGCGGATCGGCACCAGCTGGGGGAGCCGGCTCTTGCCCTGCTCCTCGAGGATGGAGATGGGATCGTGCCGTCCCGGCGCCGGCGTGTACTCGCCGTGACGGCGACGGGGCACCTTGGCGCGCAGTCTTTTGCCCGCCGCCATTCGTTCGGCCACGGAGAGTCGCGCATCCGGAGCACCACGTCGGGCTACGAGCGGTTGCGGCACTCCACGCACCGTACGCTTTGCCGCCCTGGTCCTCATGTCGTGTCCTCCCTCCGGCTCGTCCACGGCCCATCGGCCTCGCGTCTCACGGCCCGGACGGGCCCCGGACTACGGGCGGCCGATCCTAGCACGCAGCGGGGTAGGGCGTCCTGAGGCGGAGTGCTTCGACGTCTCGTCCGACGACGGCATGCCGAGAGACCGAGCGGAAGTAGCGCGGTCAGGTGCCTGAACGCAGATCACGCACTGGTCAGCCCGCGAGCCCCTTGTTGGGGTTGATCAGATACTTCTGGGCGGTGGCGAGCTTGCCGTACACGGCGATCTCGTCGAGGCGCAGCGCGTCGGCGAGCGAGATCTCCTTGGTGTAGGCACTCGCGAAGGTGGTCTTAATTTCGGCGGCCACCCGCTCGCGGAGCGTCTGGGCGGCCTCGTGGCCGATCTTCTGCAAGAAGGGAGTGAGGAGCCACCCGCCGATCCCCCAGGCCATGCCGAAGGTGCGGCTGAACTGGGTCGGTCCGCGATCGAGCCCGCCGTAGATGTAGACCTGCTTGTGCACGGTGGAACCGTAGCGGCTGTACTCCTTGGCCGAGCGATTCGCCGCCGCCTCCATGGCGGTGAGGATCTGACCGGCGAGGGTGCCGCCGCCGATGGCGTCGAAGGCCACGGTGGCGCCGGTGGCCGCGAGGGCGTCGGTGAGCTCGTCCATGAAGGTGGGCGAGCTCGTGTTGCAGACGTAAGTCGCCCCCGCTTTCCGGAGCACGTCCACCTGCTCCGCCTTCCGCACGATGTTCACCAGGCCCACGTTGTCCTTGAGACAGATCCGGTTCAGCATCTGACCGAGATTAGAGGCGGCCGCGGTGTGCACGAGCGCCTGGTGCCCCTCTGTGCGCATGGTGGCGACCATGCCCAACGCCGTGAGCGGATTGACGAAGCAGGAGGCGCCCTCGGCGGCCGTGGTGCCGGGAGGCAGGACCAGGCACTGCACGGCCTTGATGCAGCGGTACTGGGTGTACATGGAGCCGCCGAGAATCGCCACCGTCTTGCCCATCAGCGCCTGCGCGGCAGGAGTAGTGCCCGCCCGCACGACCACGCCTGCTCCTTCGTTGCCCACAGGGAGCGACTGGTCGAGGCGGCCCCCCACCGCTTTGAGGGCGGCAGGCGGCACCGTGGCGGTCACCACGGGCCGGTCCGGCGTGCCCGAGGCCTTGGCCGTGCTCAGATCGGCGCCGCCAAACAGCAGCCCCTGGTCGGAGGGATTGATGGGCGAAGCGTCGACGCGGACGATCACTTCCTCCGGCTTGGGCTCGGGCGTGGGGACGCTGACCAGCGAGATCTCGAGGGTGCCGTCCTTCTTGACGATGGAACGAAGCTGAAGACCCGTGCTCGTGTTCGCCATGTGTCCTCTCCAGTGGCTGACGTGGAGCCGCACGATCGCCTGATGCCGAAGGGCAGGGAGAGGGTATCAGAGAACGTGGAGCTTCCGCAGATGCCCGCTCGGTCAGCCCTGGGCGAGCGAGAGGTCGGAACGATCCTCGTCTTCGCCGGCGTTGCGGAGCATGTCGAGAAGCCGCGGCCCTGCCGGCACCAGCACGCCCGTGGCGCCCGCCTCTTCGTACTCGCGGAGCGCAAGATTCCACTGCGCGCGGTCCTGCGGGCTCGGGAGCAGCGCCCAGAGCTCGCTCGACGGCTCGGCGCCTCCATGGGACATCGCTTCCCGCATCGCCCGACAGGCGGCGGGCGAGCTGCACGCGAACACGAGCCCGGCGACGGAAGCGTCGGGCGACGCAGTTCCTGGGCCCTCCTTCGCCTCCACGACGACGGGCACCTGCCTCCTGTTCGCTCTCGTCAAGGACTCCCGCACATCAGGAAGGGACGGGCCGTCGACCCTCAAGACGAGGCGGCCGCGCGAGAGCCGATCGAGCGTCCGCACATCGCCTTCGAGGGAAGCGCCCTCGCGAGCGGCCGAGACAGGAGCGACGAGGCGTGCGCGGCCGGTGACGGAAGCGATGGCGGCGAGGACCAGCCACGGCTCGTGGCCGTCACCGTCGATCCACAGGGAGTCGGCCCCGGCCGCGTCCAGCGCTCGCGCATCGGCGAGGAAATCGCCGGCGTCCTCGAAGCTCGACGGAAGCAGCACGCCGATCTTCAGCATTGATCCGCCTCGGCCGGCGACGACGCCGGTGGCCTAGGCCTGCGCGGCAAACACTACCACCATTCTGAGCGCCAGCCCGCCCACCAGAACGAGGACGGCGGCGAGCACGCTGAAGGCCGGACGTCCCATCGAGGAGCGGAGCTGGAGGAGGAGGGGAAGCAGGGTGCCGGCGAGGACGATCAGCCAGAGGATGAGATAGCGGCCGAGGAGAAACTTGCCGCCCATGGCTCCCAGCGTCACGAACAGGGCGACGATGAGGATCAGCTCGAGTACGATGAAGACCCGATCGGCGCGGACGAGCTTCACCTCCGTGTCGCTCGCCTCGGGCCCCATGCGGCTCAGCAGGACGATACTCGCCACGGCCACGCTCAAGCCGGAGGCGAGGAAGAGCCCGCCCAGTGTCCACGTGTCGCTCCAGATGGGCTGGTTGCTTACGCTCAGGAGCACGCCGGTATACCCAGTGATGAAGAGCCCGAACAGCGAGCCCACCACCATGAAGAGGCGGCCGAAGGCGCCGCTCAAGAATCCTCTGATTCGCTGCGCGGAGGGATGACGCACCCAGCCGCGCAGGGTGGCCGCCTCCACGAACGACACGGCGGCGAAGATGCCGAAGATGAGGAGTATCCACGCGCCCACGGACATGGGCGACCAGTACTTGAAGTTGAGCCCGAAGGTGCGGCTATTGATCAGCATGTGCCAGAAGCGCACGGGGTGGCCGAGGTCGAGAGTGAGGAGGATGGGGCAGATGACCATGGTGGGGAAGCTGATGAGGAAGGCGGTGCGCGCAGCCCCCTCGTCGCGCGCGCTGCCGAAAAGGCGGAGGAGGGTGCCGATCACGTAGGCGCCCCCCGCGATGCCGCCGAAGAAGAAATACCAGACGATGTACCACTCCCACTGAGGCGGAGCGACGAAGTGCTGAGGCATGGCCCTACTCCTTCCCGCCGCGATCGCGGAAGGCGATGACGGCACCCACCAGGCCGATGACCGCCGTGACCGCGGCGCCCAAATATCCGCGGAAGTTGTTGCGGCGCGGCAGCACGGCGTTGTCGGCGTTGGGCAGCCCGTAGGCTTCGGGCTTGTCCATGAGGAGGAAGAGGGCGTGCAGGCCGCCGTACTCTTTGTCGCCGTAGAGCCGCGCCTGCGACACGCCCTGAGCCTGGAGCTGGGCCACCCGCGAGGCGGCCACCTCCCGCATCTGGTTCAACTCGCCGAACTTGATCGACTCGGTCGGGCAGGCCTTGGCGCAGGCAGGGATCAGGTTCTGCTGCAGGCGCGAGTAGCAGAACGTGCACTTCTGGGCGAGGCCCGTCTTCTCGTTGAAGCCGATGACGTGATAGGGACAGGCGGCGATGCAGTCGCGGCAGCCGTTGCACACCTCCGGCTGGATGTACACGGTGTCGAACTCCGTCCGGATGATGGCGTTGGTCGGGCACACCTCCATGCAGCTCGCCATCGCGCAGTGCTTGCAGACGTCGCTCATCATGTTCCACGCCACGCCGCCCTTCGGCGTGGTGAATTCGTGGAACTGCACGTGGCGCCAGTTCTGGTCGTCGAGCTGGCCCGTGTTGTCGAAGCTGTCGCGGAACTGCGGGGCGTGGCCCGGGAGCTCGTTCCATTCCTTGCAGGCGACCTCGCAGGCCTTGCAGCCGATGCAGAGGGTGGTATCCGTGAAGAACCCAACCGTTCGCGCCATCGCGAGTCTCCTATCC
>DATGCY010000650.1:0-2791 GCA_035311385.1 Candidatus Methylomirabilota bacterium | reverse complement strand
TCGAGCGCTACGGCATCGATAGCTATGGAGACGCGGACTGGGTCTCCATCTACGGTTTGCGGCCCGCCGAGTGGTATACCCGGGGCGTCCGCATGCTGGGACGCACCGCGGTGGAGTGCACGCGAGACCGGCTGGGCGACGCGATTGGGCGCCACGTGGCGACGGCGGTGCGGCAGCCGAGCCCGCTCGTGGTCGATCTGTTCGCTGGCTCCGGCAACACGCTCTATTGGCTACTGCGTCACTTGCCGAGGGCTCGCGGCGTGGGATTCGAGATCGACCCCGTGGTCTTTGCCCTCACCAGAGACAATCTCGCGGCCCTGGCCTTGCCCGTCGACATCCGGAACGTCGACTACGTCTCCGGCCTCGCCGACGTGCGGGTGTCCGCGGAGCAGCTCCTGGTCGTTTTCATCGCCCCGCCCTGGGGCGAGGCCCTCGACCCGACGAGCGGCCTCGATCTCCGACGCACCACGCCCTCCATCATTGAGATCCTGGACGTCCTCGGTCGAGAAATCAGCGCGAACCCGCTCCTCTGTGTCATTCAGGTGCTCGACCGGCTTGTTCCTGGCCCCCTCGCCGAGGTGCGGACGCGCTTCGAGTGGTCGGAGCTGCGGATCTTCGACCTGAACGCGCCCGGCGAGAAGCCCGGTGTCCTGCTTGGAACGAATGGATGGAATCCACGAATGGCGTAGCGCGGCGGCCCTTTACCTCACCAGGATGACGCGCTAGCATGGCGCCCGCGAAGCGGGCGGAGTGTGTGCGACGAACCCTAGCGGACCAAGGGCCCAGAGGACCCGGGGAGGATCGTCATGACCAGAGCCTCGATGACGCGAAGGATCCTGTGGCTGATCCTCGGCGTCAGCGGCCTCGCGCTCGGCGTGTGGCCGGCCATTGCCCAGCAGAGCACCACGACTCCGGCAGAGCCTCCGAAGCAGGAAGAAGAGCCGTTCTGGGCGGTCGGGCGTCCCAAGAGCGGGGCGGGAGCACAGATGGCGCCCGTGCCCGCGTTCCCCATCCCCACCCCCGCGGACAAGCTCCCCATCTCGAAGATCAAGGTGCCGCCCGGCTTCAAGGTCCAGATCTATGCCGCGGAGGTCTTCGATGCCCGTGGGCTGCGGCAGGGCGACAAGGGGACCGTGTTCGTCAGCTCGCTGTTCGGGGCGGGCAAGATCTACGCCCTCGTGGACAAGAACGGCAAGCGCGAGGTGAAGGTCATCGCCGAGAAGCTGATGCTCCCCAACGGGATCGAGTTCCACAAGGGCTCGCTCTACGTGGCCACGCCGAAGGCCATCACGCGTTACGACGGGATCGAGGACAAGCTCGACAATCCGCCTGCCCCCGTCACGATCTACGACCAGCTTCCTGGTGACGTGCCGCACGGGTGGAAATTCATCAAGATCGGGCCCGACGGCAAACTCTACGTGCCCGTCGGCGCTCCCTGCAACATCTGCGAGCCCGATCCCGCGACCTACGCGCAGATCCGCCGCATCAACCTCGACGGCAGCGGCACGGAGATCGTGGCCCGCGGGGTCCGCAACACGGTGGGCTTCGACTTCCATCCCAAGACGGGCCAACTCTACTTCACCGACAACCAACGGGACTGGCTCTCGGAGGACATGCCCAACGACGAGCTGAACCGTCTCACCCAGGCCGGCCAGCACTTCGGCTATCCCTACTGCCATCAGGGTGACTTCGCCGACCCGCAGTTTGGCTGGGGCAAAGCCTGCGACGACTTCGTGAAGCCCATCCTTCTCCTCGGCCCGCACTCCGCCCCTCTCGGCATGCGTTTCTACACGGGCAAGATGTTCCCCGAGAAGTATCAGGGCGCCATCTTCATCGCCCGTCACGGGCCGTGGAACCGCACCAAGAAGTATGCGGCCGACGTGGTGGCGGTGTTCCTCAAGCCGGACGGCACCGTCAAGTCCATGGAGCCCTTCCTCACTGGCCTCGTCGAGAACAACTCGTACCTCGGACGGCCGGTGGACGTGCTCGTGCTGAAGGACGGCTCGCTCCTCGTCTCGGACGACCACGCGGGCGCGGTGTACCGGGTCAGCTACCAGAAGTGACGGTCTCCGGCGGGCCGGGAGCGGTGCGCCCACTGCTCCCGGCCCGCGTCTCGTGTCGGATCGCCCTCGTTGCCGCCGGGGTCCTGCTGCTCGTCGCCCAGGCTTGCGCCCAGTCGGTGGACGAGCGCTTCGCGGTCTGCCTCGCCTGCCACGGGGCGGACGGCCAGTCCCGCATTCCGGAGACGCCGTCCCTGGGCGGGCAGCCGTCGTTCTTCGTGGTTGCCCAGCTCTTCCTCTTCCGAGAAGGGCGGCGCGACAGCGCGGCCATGGTCGCGTCGGCCCAGGGGCTGACCAACAGTGATCTCACTGCCTTCGCCGATCGCGTGGCCAAGCTCCCGCCCCCGCCGCCCAGCGAGGAGGCGCCCGACGCGGCCCGCTTCTCGCGCGGCCGCCGGCTCACCCTGAGCCATCCGTGCGGCATCTGCCACAATTCGGATTTCTCCGGGCGCGAGCAGATGCCACGTCTCGCCAACCAGCGCGAGGACTATCTCCTCAAGGCCATGCGCGACTACAAGAGCGGCGCGCGGCTGGGCTACGGCGGCGCCATGTCGCAGGAACTGGCCGGCCTCACCGACCAGGACCTGATCGACCTCGCGTACTATCTCTCGCACTTTGGATCTGCCCCTCCGCCGCCGAAGTAGGGAACGCTGTCTGTCCCGCGCGACCCGAGCCAGGTATGATCGTGGGACCATGAGCGCACCGAGCGAGCCGTACGACGCCATCGTCAT
>DATGCY010000649.1:0-2297 GCA_035311385.1 Candidatus Methylomirabilota bacterium | reverse complement strand
GCCGCGCAGTACTCCCAGCTCGTTGTCGTCTACGTCGAGACGCCCACGCGGCTCAAGCGCTACGAGCCATCGTCACAGTGGCCGGAGCTCGACCGCCAGGCGAGCCAACGGCAGGCGCAGCGGCAGCAGCTGCTCCTGCGCCACACTCTCGTCAAGGAATACATGAGCGCCCTCGGGCAGCTCGCCGCCGACGGTCTTCCCATCTACGACAACGAGCTGGACGAGCTCGGCGAGGCCCTCGAGGATGCCAAGTTCGCCGACGAGGGGGAGGCGACGGCCTTCGCCGCGGTGTCCAAGCTGCTGGTGACGGCGGCGACCGACCGCTGGCGCCGGGACAAGCTCGAAAGCCTGATCGAGCAGTCGAACGCGCCCTTCCAGGTGGTGGTGGGCGCTATGGCCAAGACGGTGGAGCAGGGCTTCACGGGAGACGCGGCCATCGAGCGTATCGCGCTCGACAAGTACTACACCACGCTCCAGCAGGAGGGAAAGGATCCCGCGGGGCTGGCCGCGCTGGCCGAGTGGCGCGCGTTCCGAACCAACGAGCTCGTCACCCACGATCAGGCCATCCGCAACTACGTGGTCGTGCTCAAGACGATCGGCCAGGGGCATCAGAAGCTGTACGAGACCCGGGCCCAGCTCTCGAAGGCGGAAGTGGAGGCGGACATCCAGCGGTACGCGAATCGCCTCAAGGAAGCGTTCAACGCCGTCAAAGGCCTGTAGGCGGGAGGCTCCATGCCACCACTGACCTCGGATGACGCGTTCGCCCTCTCCAAGTCCTTTCGGGACCTCTCGGTCGCGCTCGGAGACTTCCGCTTCGCCCACTGGAACACCCTGAGCGAGTCCGACCGCAGCACTCTCGAGGACGAGGAGTGGTCGCTTTTGAACTCTGCCTCGGACATGATCACCAAGGCGGTCGGACTCACTCTGGACGAGTCGCAGGCGGGAGTGGCCCGGCTCAAGGGCGCGACCGCCTCTGCGCAGAAAGCGGTGAAGACGCTCAACGATGTGCGCAAGGTGATCACGGTGGCCACCGCCTCCGTGGGGCTGGCCGCGGCCATCGTGTCCAAGGACCCGGGGGCGATCGCCAAGAACGCCAAGGCCGTCTTCGATGCCGCCACGGCCAGCGCATGAAGACCACGGGTATCCGTCACGTCGTGGTACTCGTTCAGGAGAACCAGTCGTTCGACCGGATGCTCGGCTATGTCACCCTGCCCGATCCGAAGCAGAAGCTCGAGGGCCTCACGGGCGACGAGAGCAATCCGGTCTCGCCGGGCTCGCCGGGTGAGACGGTGAAGGTGAGCCGGACGACCTCGCCCGAGGCCTACGTCACGGATCCGAGCCCGGGGCATTCCCTGGACGACGCGACCTATCAGATCTTCGGCCAGCGCGACGTGCCGAGCCCGGCCACGCCGAGGAACAACGGCTTCGTGGCGAGCTACGCCGAGCAGCAAGGGCGCGGACGCCGCCCCATCGGCGCCGAGGCGAGCAAGGCCATCATGCAGTGCCTCGATCCCGACCTCGTCCCCGTCATCTCCTCGCTCGCCCGCAACTTCGTGGTGTGCGACCACTGGTTCTCTTCGGTCCCGGGGCCGACCTGGCCCAATCGCTTTTTCCTCCACGCGGGGACGGCCAACGGCCTCCTCGACACGCCGGAGACGGCGGGCCAGCTCCGCTCGAACTTCCTCGGCTCGCCCTACCGGATGCGCTCGATCTTCGAGAACCTGATGGACGCCGGCCACACCTGGAAGGTCTACTACGACGACTACGCGCAGACCTTCGCCCTTCGCAACCTCCACCGCCATGCCGATCTCTTCGTGAAGTTCGAGGAGTTCGCCCGGGACGTGGCCCAGGGAACTCTGCCCGACTACGCATTCATCGAGCCGCGGAGCTTCAGCGCGCCGGGCTGGCCCGCCAACGATCAGCACCCGCCGCACTCCGTGCTGGAGGGCGAGCGGCTCATCGCGAACATCTACGACACCCTCCGCGGCGAGGAGGCGATCTGGCGGCAGTGTCTCTTCGTGCTCCTCTACGACGAGCACGGCGGCTTCTACGATCACGTGCTGCCGTCCGCCGCCGTGGTGCCGGACCAACCCTCGGGAAAGATCGCTCACTTCCGCTTCGACCGTCTCGGTCTGCGCGTGCCGGCCATCCTCGTTTCCCCCTGGGTCGCCGAGAGCGTGGCCGACCACACCGTGTACGATCACACCTCGCTGCCCGCCACCCTCAAGGCGATCTTCGGCTTGCCCGATTTCCTCACCGCGCGGGACGCCGCCGCCGCTACCTTCGACCGGAACTTC
>DATGCY010000648.1:0-3555 GCA_035311385.1 Candidatus Methylomirabilota bacterium | reverse complement strand
CGACGCGATCCTGGCAGGGGCGGCGGGGCGCGTGCGGGAGTTTACGCCGCTCTTGCCGGCCATGCAGGTGTGGGGCGAGGAGATTCCCGCGGCGCGCGTCTGACGGGTGGAGTTGCTGAGCTGATGCGCGAGGCGGGCGGGCCTGTCGCCGCGCGCGGGGGTGCCCAGCCAGCTCCGTCACCCGCTCGCCTGATTCGCAGCCCTGCGGGCTGCGTACAGGACGAGGGGGTCCCACTCCGCCGGCCGCGCACCCCCACGCACGCCGCCACCCGCCCGACTCTCGTGATTAAAGCAGCGTCACCTAGCCGGCGGGCCCTACTCCGCCCGAGATCGCCGCCACCCGCCCGACCGTCGCGGCGGAACCGCACTTCCACGCGACCCCGGAAGATGAACGTCGTGGTCGTCGCGCTTCCCACTGCGACGGCCTGACCGCTAGATGTCCGCGAAGATTTCGAGGAGGTTTCCGTCGGGATCGCGGAAGAACAGGGTGCGGTGGCCGAAGACCTGGTCAGTGGGCGGGGAGAGGAGGGTGATGCCCTGGCGGACGAGGTCGGCGGCGCACTGGTCGACTTCGGGGACGGAGACCTTGAAGGCCAGTTGAAGCGAGGCACTCCCCTGGGGCGTTGGGGCATCTCTCGCAGTGAGGCGCGGCTTGGCCAAGGCCAGGGTGTTGTCGCCCACCCGATATTCGATCCAACCTGGCGAGAGCTCTCGGAAGAGTGAAAAGCCGAGGATGTCTTCGTAGAAGCGACGCATCGCTGCCATATCGCGCACAAAAATGATCGTGTAGTCGATCGCCCGAATGGCTCGAAGAGCCGACGGCTTCTTCGTTGACAGGGTGGGGGACCCTAGTCGGGGTACGTGGGGCGCGCGGTGGTGTTCTGGGCGGTGAAGATGGAGCGGTAGCCGACCTGATCCCAGCGGGGTGGAAGCTTGGCGGGGTAGGGTTCCATGTGGACATGGGTGGCCTCGTGGCCGCGAACGATGACGCCGGTGCGCCGGGTCGGGGCGGGGGCGGGCGCTATGGCGAGCGCGTCGGCCGCGGAGTAGACGTTGAGGAGGAGGGGACGCATCCGCGCCGAGTAGTTGACGGCGGAGCCGTGGACCACTCGGCTGTGGATGAGCACCACGGTGCCCGCGGGTCCACAGAGCTCACAGGCGCGGTCGATGGAGAGGGTGGCCACATCGCGCGGGGTGACGGCACCCGTCCAGTTCCCGACGTCGTCGAACTGATCGAAGATGGCGCCGCGGTGCGTGCCGGGCAGCGCGGTGAGCGGGCCCTGCTCGGGCCCCGTGTCCTCCAGATAGACCCCGAAGGTGAGCACCGCGTCGTTCGTGTGCGGCCAAGCCTGGATGTCCTGGTGCCAGCGCACGGCGTCGCCGCCTTCGGACCACTTGAAGTTGAGCTTCGAGCTGTGAAAGCGGATGTCCGGCCCCAGAAGATCGGCGCACAGATCGACCACCGCGGGATCCTTCGCGAACTCCCATAGCTCGGGGTGCTGGTCCACCGCCTTGCGCAGCCGCCGGATGTTGGGCTTCTCCGCGGTGTGATCGGGCGCCAGGTCGAACTGATCGTCGGAGGCGGCCAGTGCTCGCGACTCCTCGATCTTGGCCGTGACCACCGCGCGCAGCCGCGCGAGCCACGCCTCGTCCACGTAGCCAGGAACGGTGAGGAAGCCGTCCTCGAAATAGCGCTCGCGCTCTCGCTGCGGGAGCACGAGAGGCGGGGCGGCCAGGATCTGTTCGGGCGTCATGACTACTGCGCGAGGGCGCCGCCGTCCACTACCAGCTCGCTGCCCGTGATGTACGAGGCCTCGTCGGAGGCGAGGTAGAGCACGGCGGAGACGATCTCGGGTACCGTGCCCATGCGGCGGAGCGGCACGCGCTGCAGCCGTTTGTCGATCGCGTCTCGATCTCCTTTGAACGCGCTGTGGAACATCTCCGTATCGACCGGTCCCGGGTGCACGGAGTTGCAGCGGATCCGGTCCTTGGCGTGCTGGCTCGCCGTCACCTTGGTGAAGATGCGGACGGCGCCTTTGCTCGCCGCATAGGCGGGCTCCTGGTGCAGTGACTGCCCGATGCCCGCCACCGAGGAGATGTTCACGATGGACCCGCCGCCCGCCCGGCGCATGGCGGGAATGGCGTGCTTCGTTCCGAGGAAGACGCCCCGGGCGTTGACGGCCATGACCTGATCCCACTCGGCCACCGTGCGCTCCTCGATGGGGACGCGGGGGATGACGATGGCGGCGTTGTTGATCAGGATGTCGAGACGTCCGTGACGATCCTCCGCGAGCTTGACCGCTTCCTGCCAGTCTGCCTCGCTCGTCACGTCCAGGTGCACGTAGGTCGCGTCGTACCCGGCGGCGCGGATGCCCACCTCGACCTTCTGCCCTTCCACGTCACGCACATCGCCGAAGACCACCTTCGCGCCTTCTCTCGCGAACGTCTCCGCCTCCGCCGCGCCCTGTCCACGCGCGCCGCCGCTGATCAGCGCCACCTTGCCGTCGAGCTTGCCCATGGCTGTCCTCCCGTAGATGATCCCGCGGCCACGATTCTACGCGATCGGGGCGGGCGGCGTGTTGACAACACGGGGTCCGCGTGCGAGATAACGCGCATGCAGGACGAGCCGACCTCCCTGCGGATCGAGGACCCCGGCGTGCGCGCGCTCTTCACGGAGGCCGCACGCTTCCAGTCCTGGCTCGACGTGGAGGCCGCGCTCGCCCGGGCGCAGGCCGAGCTGGGCATCATTCCCGAGGCCGCCGCGCGCGAGATCGTCGGCAAGGCCAAGCTGTCCTTCCTCGATCTCGATGCGGTGCGGGCGGGACTGGCCAAGACGGGGCACCCGCTCGTGCCCCTGGTATGGGAGCTCGATCGCGTCTGCGAGGGCGAGGCGGGGGGTTACGTGCACTGGGGTGCCACCACCCAGAACGTGACGCAGACGGGCCAGCTCCTCCAGGTGCGCCGGGCCCACGAGATCTTCCTTCATCAGCTCGCCACGCTTCTCGGAGCGCTCGCCGATCTGGCCGACCGAACCAAGGACGTGCTGCTGCCCGGGCGCACCCACGGCCAGCATGCGGTGCCCGCGACTTTTGGGTTCAAGGTGGCGGTGTGGATCGACGAGCTCGGCCGTCACGCGGATCGCCTGCGCGCCTGCGAGTCACGCGTGTTCGTGGCCATGCTGGGGGGCGGCGCGGGCACTCTCGCCTCGCTGGGCGAGCTCGGGCTCCGTACCCAGGAGCGGATGGCCGCCCACCTCGGTATGGCGCCCATGCCCCTGCCCGCGCGCACCATCGGCGATCACCAGGCGGAGTACGTCACGCTCCTCGGCATGCTTGCGGCGACGGGGAGCAAGATCGGCCGCGAGGTCTACACGCTCATGAAGCAGGAGTTCGGTGAGGTGGAGGAGCCGGTGCCGCCCGGCACGGTGGGCAGCAGCACCATGCCGCAGAAACGCAATCCGAAGCTCTCGCAGGACATCATCGCGGCCGCCGCCCAGATCCGCGCCCTCGTCCCCCTCGCCCTCGAGGCGATGCAGACGGAGCACGAGGCCGATCG
>DATGCY010000647.1:0-8251 GCA_035311385.1 Candidatus Methylomirabilota bacterium | reverse complement strand
GGGGTGCGCTCCGGCGGAGTGGGACCCCCTCGTCCTGTGCGCCGCCCGCAGGGCGGCGATTCAGGCGAGCGGATGACGCAGCTGGAGCGCACCCCCGCCCCCGCCGACGGGCCCCGCCCCGCCTCGCGCTCCGCGTGGTCTAAGACGCCGGCGTCCGGTCGTACTTCAGCACGCGCACCTTCTCCAGGGTGACGAGCCCGCCGCGCATCATCCGGTCCACCTCGGGCAAAACGCTATCCACGTGCTCCTGGGTGTCCACCACCTCGATGACCAGGGGCAGATCCGCGGAGAGGCGGAGGATGTTCGCGGTGTGAACGACGGAGTCGGCGCCGAAGCCCGCCACACCGCGCAGCACGGTCGCGCCGGCCAGTCCGCGGGCGCGAAGCATCTCGACGATGGCCGCGTGCAGCGGGCGGTGCTCCCAGCGATCGCTCTCTCCGATGAAGATCCGCATGAGGACTTGCTCGCCGTCGAGCTTGCGCATGGCTAGAGCCCTCCCTTCCATCCCACCACGATTCGGCCCAGGCCGAGGCCGAGCGTGCACACCGCGAGACAGAGACCGGTGGTGAGCACGACGTTCAGCAGAGCGGAGAGCCACGAGCCTTGCTCGGCCAGGCGCAGCGTCTCGTACGAGAAGCTCGAGTAGGTCGTGTAGCCGCCCATGACGCCGATGGTGAGCACGAGCCGCACCGTGTCGGAAAAGGCCAGGGTGTTCAGGCCGACCTGCTGGATGAAGCCGATGAGGAAGGATCCTGTGATGTTGACGATCAGCGTGCCGTACGGGAACTCCGTTCCCCACCAGCGCGCGGCGAGCCCACCCACGCCGTAGCGGGCGGCGGTGCCCACGGCGCCGCCCAGGCAGATCAGGAGGAAGCGCATGCCGTCGACGTCAGCCGACGGTCGGCCGCCGATCCGCCCAGGGGTGCGCGGCCTCGAAGGCCGCGGAGGCGGCCAGCACCGCGCGCTCCGCGAAGCGCCGGCCCACGATCTGGAGCCCCACGGGCAGGCCGCTCTCCGTCATGCCCACAGGTACGGTGGCCGCGGGCTGACCCGTCAGATTGAAGGGGAAGCAGAAGGGCAGCCAGCCGAGCGGCGAGATGGGCTCGCCGTCGATCTCGGTGACGGCGGGGCGCGCCACGGGGAACGCGGGCACGGCCACCGTGGGGGTGATGAGCAGATCGAACCGCGCGAGGAAGCGCTGCACCTCCGTCCACAGCTCGGCGCGGCGGCGGGCGGCATCGAGATACTGGTCGATGGTGATCGTGCTCCCGTGCTTGAGCACGGCCACGAAACTCCGATCGAGCAGCTCGGCGCTGTCGGCGAGGCGATCCCGCCACGCGGCGTACGTCTCCGCGGGACCGATCGTGCGGAAGATCTCCTCCGGATTCTCCCAGCCGGGGGAGACGACCTCCACGTGGCAGCCAAGCTCTTCGAAGGCGCCCGCGGCGGTGGCGCACAGCTCCGCCACTTCGGGATCCACGCGCGCATAGCCGAGATCGGAGGACCAGCCGATGCTGATGCCCTCGAGCCCCGTGTCGCAGGCGGAGAGGAAGGATGGACCACCGTCGGCAGGCAGCGAGTAGCGATCGCGCTCGTCCGGTCCCGCGAGCACGTCGAGCATGAGGGCGGCATCGCGCACGGTGCGGGTCATGGGACCGGTGACGGAGAAGTCGCGCCAACCGGGGAATCCCGGCCCGTGCGGCACGCGGCCGAAGGTCGGCTTGAGCCCGTAGATCCCACAGAACGAGGCGGGAATGCGGATCGATCCGCCGCCGTCCGTGCCGAGGGCGAGGGGCCCCAATCCGGTCGCTGCCGCCACCGCCGCCCCGCCACTCGAGCCCCCCGGCGTCAGCGCGGAATTCCATGGATTGCGCGTGATGCCGAAGAGCGGGCTGTCCGTGACTCCCTTGTGGCCGAGCTCCGGCGTGGTGGTCTTGCCGAGGATGATCCCCCCCGCGCCCTTGAGCCGTTCCACGGCCACCGCGTCCTCCTCGGGCACGTGGTCCGCGAAGAGGCGCGAGCCGCCGGTGGTCACAACGCGACGGGTGAAGACGAGATCCTTCACCGACACGGGCACGCCGTGGAGCGGCCCGAGCTCCTCGCCCGTCATCACCGATACCTCGGCGGCCTGGGCGTTATCGCGCGCGTCGTCGGCGGTGAGCGTGCAGAAGCAGTTGAGGACCGGATTGATGCGCTCGATGCGGGCCAGCACGGCCTCCATCACCTCCACCGGCGAGACCTTGCGGGCGCGAATGAGGGCGGCGAGCTCGAGGGCGGGCAGCCAGCAGAGATCGTCGGAGGCCATCAAGGCGCGCCGTTCAGTCGGGCCACCGTGATGTCCACTTGCTGCAGCCCGGTGCCCTCGATGACCGTGATGCGGCAGTAGTCGTGGCCCTTGCTGAACTCCGCCCACGCGCCGAGGAACTTCTCCGGATTCACGAAGCGTTCGCTCTTGGTCTCCGCCCACCCTGCCTGGCGCAGGAGGCTCCGCGCCTCGCTGAGCGTGCTGTCCACGTCCGACTCCGCGAAGTAGACAATCTTGCCCGCCGTGACCTTGGGCGACTGGATGACCACGGATTCGCGGGTCTGGGAACGCCATCCGGCGGGCACGGGGATATCGGCAAAGGGCTGGTGCGACGGGGCGCCGCCCGCCGCACAGGCGGCGCAGAGGAGGGCAGCGGCGATCAGGAGAGCGCGCACGCGCGAATTGTATCGCCTCATCCGCCCGGAAGGCGATGATTTCCCGCGACTCGCCCGTGCGTTCAGCTTTCCCCGAGCGCGCGGGCGAGGCGGGTGCGGATGTCGGCCCAGGCTGCGTCCACGTCAGCGATCGTGGCCGGACGCGCGGCGGCGATCTCGCGGATCCGGTCGTAGATCTGGTGCTTGCCCCAGTCGCGCACCGCGGGCGGTACGCTCCCGAGGACACGCTGGGCGGCATCCTGGATCGCCGGCGTCCAGGTGCCCTCCATCTCCGCCCGTCGCGCGCCGAAGTCGAACTGCCCATTGGACGGCGCAGGCATGGCGGCACGCAAGCGCTCCGTGGTCGCTTGGTCGACCCGACCATCGACCATCGCGACTCCATAGGCCTCGCGGGCGCGCTCCACGCTGAGGAACCCCGCGCGCACGTCCGCCCGCACCGCCTCCGGATCGCGACGCCGCGGATCGCCGTGGCCGCCGCCGCTCGGCGAGAAGAAGCTGACCACGTCGCCCGGCTCCAAATGCAGCACGTCGACCTTGCCGATGTCGCGCGCGCGCGGCGTGTCCCGGTTGACCACGCAGCTGCCGGGAGTGCCGGCGCGGCCCCCCGCCACGCCCCACGGCTCCAGGCGGCAGCGCTCCATCCCGCGCGCCGTCACGATGGCGTGCGGATGGAAGACCTGAAAGTCGAGCCGGGCGGCCAGGCCGCCGCGGTGTTCTCCCGCGCCCCCGGTGTCGGGGATCAGATGATAGCGGCGCATGACGATCGGCACCTCGGCCTCGATGCTCTCGACCGGCGTGTTGCGCAGGAACCCGGAGGTCGAGTCAGCCCCGCCGAGGCCGTCCATCCCGGGGCGGCCACCGCCCCCGCCGAGCATTGGCTCAACGACCTGGACCTGGCGTTGACCGGTCAAGAGATCCAGCGTGGAGGCGACCACCGGCGAGATACCCCCGGCGGGAGCGGCGGGAACGCGGCCGGGCAGCGCCTGGGCGAGGGCGCCCAGGACCGCGTCGAAGACTCGCAGCACGGTCCCGTAGCGGACGCCGATCGGCGACGGGAAGAGCGCGTTGACCAGACAACCCGGGGGCGCGGTCACCCGCACCGGCCGCAGGATGCTCGAAGCCTTGGGGATGCCCGGGTCCTCGGTGACGATGTAGGCGTTGATGGCCTGGCACAGGAAGGGATGCGTCACCCCATGCGTCGCGATGTTGAGAGCCGAACTCACCTGGGGGTCCGTGCCGGTGAAATCGAGATGGATCGCATCACCCTCGATGGTGAGGGCGACCTGGATCCGTACGGGCACCTCCGAGCGGAGATCGTCTTCCATGTACTCGGTGAACCGATAGGTCCCGTCGGGAATCCTCCGGATCGCCGCGCGCGCCCGCTGCTCCGCGTAGTCGAGGACGGCGTCGATGCCCTCGACCACGGTGACGAGGCCGAACTTGCCGATCATTTCCTGGACGCGGCGGTCGCACGAGCTGACCGCGGCCACCATCGCCTTGATGTCGCCCCAGTTGACCTCGGGGATGCGGCAGTTGTCGGCGATGAGGTTCTTGACGTCTTCCTGGAGGATGCCGGCGCGAAAGAGCTTGGTGGGCCGCAGGCGCAGCCCTTCCTGGAAGATCTCCGTGGCCCGCGGCCACACGCTCGCCGGCACCGCGCCGCCGATGTCGGAGGAGTGGACGAAAGCGTAGCCCCAGCAGATGATGCGCCCCTCGTGGAAGACCGGACGGAGGATGTGCACGTCAGGTAAATGGGTGCACAGCGGCCCCGATAGATACGCGTCATTGCAGATGATGATGTCCCCCTCGTCGTAGTCGTCGAAGTAGGCGAGGGTGTGGGCCATGTTCAACCCGAGGTACGACGAGGCACCCAGGTTCCAGGGGTAGGCGACGTACTCGCCGCCCGTCGACACCAGTCCCGTCGAGAAGTCCGCTGTCTCTTTCACGAAAGTGGCATAGGCGGTGCGCTCCATGATCCGCGCCATGTCCTCCACGACCGCCTGATAGTGGTTGCGCAGGATCTCGAGCATCACCCGGTCGATGGCCATTTATCGGCCCTCGATCACGAGATTGCCGAAAGCGTCGACTGAGCCGCGGAAACCCGCGGGTACCAGCGTCGTCGTGTCCTCCTGCTCGACGATGGCCGGCCCGTCGAGGTGCTGGCCGGCGAGGAGATCGCGCCGGTGATACACGGCCGACTGGTATCGCTGCTTCCGGTAGTGGATGACCCGGCGCCCGGCGGGCTTCGCAGGACCCTGCCCTACGGGTACCGCCTTGAGCTCGGGCTTCGGTGTCGCCCCCGTGATGGTGGCGCGTAGGTCGATCAGCTCCACGTCGGCGCCGCGATCGGCGTGAGCATAGAGGCGCTCATGTCGATCGTGGAAGGCGGCGCGCATGCGCTCGGTGCCTAACTCGTCGAGCCACGCGGGCTCGATCGGCACCTCGATCTGGAAGGCCTGGCCCACGTAGCGGAGATCCGCGCTGTAGGCGATGGCGCTCGTCGCCACCGCGGGCGCCTCCTCGGTGAGCCAGCGTCTCGCCCGCGCCGTCAGCTCCGCGCACTCCGCGGCGAGAAGCTTGCCGGAGATCGTGGAGAGCTTCCGGTGGATCGTCTTCACGTAGTCGCTCTTGAGGTCGGCCATCATCGCTCCCTGGGCGCAGAGCGTGCCGGGCGACGGCGGCACGATGACGCGCGGGATATGGAACTCCTGGGCGAGAAAGCAGGCCTCGATGGGGCCGGCGCCGCCGAAGGCGACGAGGGCGAAGTCGCGCGGATCGAGGCCGTGCCGAGCCAGCACGTTCGAGAACGCTGCGTACATGTTGGCGGTAGCCACCTCGACCACTGCCTCCGCCGTCGCGTCTACGTCGAGGCCGAGCGCCGCGCCGAGCGGCTCCATGGCCATCGCCGCCTTGTCGGGATGAAGCCGGAGGCGACCACCCACGAAGTTGTCCGGGTCGAGGAAGCCGCACAGGAGGAAGGCGTCGGAGAGCGCGGGGACGGTCGCCCCGCGCCCGTAGCAGGCGGGCCCCGGGTCGGCGCCCGCGCTCTGCGGGCCGACCTTCAGCACGCCGACGGAATCGAGCCAGGCGATGGAGCCGCCGCCGGCGCCGATCGACGACACGCCGACCACCGGCATGACGATGGGAAAGTCCCCCACGATCTCGTCGGTCGAATAGACGGGCTGACCATCACGCACCAGCGCGATGTCCGCGCTCGTCCCTCCCATGTCGAAGGTGATCAGGTCACGATACCCCGCTCGCCCGCACACGGCCGTCGCGCCGATGACCCCCGAGGCAGGGCCCGAGAGCATGGTCTCCGCCGTGGCCTGGCGCGCGTCCCGCGCCGTCGTCACGCCGCCGTTCGACTTGGTGATGTAGAGCGGCACGCGCACCCCGGCTCGGCCGAGCTCGCGCTCGAGCTGCTCCAGGTATTGGTCGACGCGGGGACGCACGTAGGCGCTCAGGATAGCCACCATGGTGCGCTCGTACTCCCGGATCTGTGGCCAGACCTCGTGCGAGCAAGTCACGAGCAAACCCGGGAAGCGCTCGGCCAGCACCTTGCGCGCCTCCGCCTCGTGGGCGGGCGTGCGGTACGCGTTGACGAACGAGACGACGAGAGACTGCGCGCCTTCCCGCTCCACGAGCCGCGTCGCCTCGCGAAGAAGCCCGGCATGATCGAGCTCGGTATCCACGGCGCCGTCGGCGAGGATGCGCTCGGTCACCTCTCCAACCCGGTAGCGCGGGATGAGAGGCAGAGGTCGGGTCGCCGTGAAGTTCACCGGGCTCGCGAGCCGGAGCCGCTGGATCTCGAGCAGGTCGCCGAAGCCGGCCGTGACGAGGAGCCCGAGCGAGGCGCCGTTGCGCTGGATGACCGTGTTGATGGCTATGGTGGTGCCGTGGACCAGATAGGCGATGGCCGCCGGATCGACGCGGCGCTCGCTCACGAGGGCCCGGACGCCGTCGAGAACGCCACGGGCAGGATCGCCGGGGATCGTAGGGGACTTGAAGCCGGTGAGCTCGCCCGACGTCTCGTCGAGGATGCTGAAGTCGGTGAAGGTGCCGCCGATGTCGATGCCGAGCCGGTAGCGTCCGTTGGTCACGCGCCATGCTAGCCACCTGCCACGGCAGCGTCAAGGCCTGAGGCGCCTCTCGCCCCGACGTCCCCTCACCCTGCCCTCTTCCCCGCGGCGGGGGAAAGGGAGGAGGGATATACTCGGCAGACCATGCGCATCGCTTCCGTCACACCGATGCTCGTCGATGTGCCGCTCAGGAGCGCGGTGCACGGCGTGCATGGCACGACCGCGGTACAGCGCAGCGTGCTGGTCCGCGTCATCACGGACGGCGGTATCGAGGGCTGGGGCAACGTCGATCCGACACCGGGCTACTCGCTCGTGTCCGCTGGCGACATCCGCGACATCGTCGAGCGTTTGTCCCCCACCCTCGTCGGCGGCGATCCCTTCAATTTGCATCGCGCGCTCGCCGTCATGGATCGCGAGATGGCCGAGGGCTTCGAGGCGAAAGCCGCCATCGAGATGGCCCTCCTCGACGCAAAGGGGCGAGCCCTCGACCTTCCCGTCCATTCCCTGCTCGGCGGCGCCCTCGGGCACGAGGTGACCCTCAACGCATGGATCGGCACGGTGCCCCCCGAGCAGGCCGCGCGAGAGGCTGCGGAGTGGCTGCGGCGCGGCTTTGTCACCGCGAAAATCAAGGTCTCGGGCGCCGGTCCGGAAGGTGTGGCCCGCGTCGCCGCGGTGCGCGCGGCGGTCGGCGACCGCATGGCCCTGCGTGTGGACTTCAACGAGAGCCTGACCCTCGGCGAGGCGCTGGCATTCATCCCGCAGCTCGAACCCTACGCCTTGACGCTCGTGGAGCAGCCAGTCGTCCGTACGGATTTCGCAGGCCTCGCGCAGATCCGCCGCACCATCGCTATTCCGCTCATGGCCGACGAAAGCGTGACGGGACCGGCCTCGCTGATCGAGATCATCCGGAGGGAGGCCGCGGATATCGTGAAGGTCAAGGTGATGAAGCAGGGCGGGCTCCTGCGCACCCAGCAGATGATCGAATGCGCCGCGGCGGCCGGCCTTCGAGTCGTCATCGGGCACGGCTTCGGGCTCACGCTCTCCACGCTGGCCGAGGCAGCGGTGGCAGCGACGTCCTCCGCCGTGATGCCGGGGTGCGAAGCCGTGGGGCCGTTGAAGATGGCAGGCGACGTGGTGAGAGATCCGCTGCGCCTCGAGAGCGGCGTGCTGCGGCTCACAGACGCGGCCGGCGTCGGCGCCTCCGTCGATCCCGATGCGCTCAAGCGCTATCGCATCGAGCCGTAACCGCTTGTGTCCGGCACCTGACGCCGCGCCCTGACGCGCCGGCGGCATGTATCATCGTCGAGTCCATGGACCCGACCATCCATCCGCGTCTGCGCGCCTGGCTCGATCGCTCGGAGATCGTCGCGCTCGATCCGCCACGCATCGAGACCCTCGCGCGCTCGCTCGACGACGCGGATCCTCCCGTGCGCGTGGAGCGCTGGGGGACGGTCGTCGGCTACGAGGCGGGG
>DATGCY010000646.1:0-2475 GCA_035311385.1 Candidatus Methylomirabilota bacterium | reverse complement strand
TGATCGACGATGCGCTCCGCCTCACCCATCGCCTGATCGGCATGATCCAACCCGATACCGCGCATCCGGGCCCACCGGGCTCCGAACCGCGGCCACATCTCTTTCGCGTGGGCTGTGTCGGGCGCATCACCCAGCTCGCCGAGTCGGGCGATGGGCGCTATCTGATGCAGCTCACCGGCATCGCGCGCTTCCGCGTCTCCCAGGAGCTGCAGGTGCCGACGCCGTACCGCCAGTGCCGCGTGCACTATGACTTCCGCGACGACTTCACGCCGCGCAAGGGCGAGGACGCGGTCGACCGCAAGTCCCTGCTGCACTCGCTCTCCGAGTTCCTCAAGGCCAACAATCTCAAGGCCGACTGGGAGGGTATCGAGAATGCCCCCAACGAGGCGCTGGTCAACGCGCTCGCCATGATGTCGCCCTACGGCAGCGCCGAAAAGCAGGCGCTGCTCGAGGCCGCCGACCTCAAGACGCGGGCGGAGATCCTGGTCGCGCTGACCGAGATCGAGCTGGCGAAGAAGACCTCGGGCAGCGAGACGCCATTGCAGTAGCAAGGGGCCCGGGCGTCCGCCGAGGGCTGGCCCGACGGCTCCACGGTCGCTCTGCGGGCGGCCGGGCGACACGGTGTCGGTAGCTTTTGGAGTTGTCCGGTTTTTGTAGCACATCAGTTGTCCGCTTTAGTTGCGGCGGTCTGGGGGGAAGCGGAATGACCCCCGGCACCGTTTTGTTCTCCTCAGATAGGCGGCTCCAACGCCAGTTTCTTTGTTCGACCTGGGAGCCCGTTTCTTCGTCCCGACCCACGGCTCGCCCTTGGCCTCGTTTCGCGACGCCGTCAAGGCTGGCCGTCGCGCGGCTGGAGCTGCCGGCACCGCCGTTTGCAGGCCACGCCTTGACGGCGTCGAGCACGAGGCCAGGCTGAGCCGGGTCGGGGCGGCGATTTGGCGGCCCGCTCGATCATAGCGGCACAGGCAGCGTGGTCCGTGAAAGACGGCAAGACTGCCGTCCGGATAGTCTCGCACCTTGACGCGCGCCTTGACGTAATGAGCCCGCACACTGCTCTCGGGCAACTGCAACCTCAAACCTTCATAGGTCACCGTGTTGTCGCGGCCTACGACGCGCTCCTCCTCGCTGCACAATGTCTCGCGCAGGAGCTCGGGATCGACCGCCACGAAGGCCTTCTCGGGAAGTGCGGCAGGCCTGGCGAAGCGAGCATTGTGCCGCGGAAGATAGCTCTCGCGGATCCATCGGTTGGCCGTATCGACGTCACGCAAACCGGCGTGATCGAGCTCCTTGACCAGCCGGTCCTGCAGCGTGGCGAACATCCGCTCGCTGCGGCCGCGCGCTTCCGGCGAATAGGCCGCAATGTGCTCAACGCCGAGCCGATCGAGCGCTCGTCCCACCTGGGTGAGGCGATCCTTGTCGACCGCTTCGCCGGCCTTGTCGGTGTAGAAGTAGTGGCTGCCGCGGTCGGTGTAGAGCGCGCAGGGCAGACCCTGTGCGGCAAACACCTCGCGTAAGCCGCAGAACGTCGAGGCCGTCCCTTCCTCCTCCACCAGCAAGGCCGAATAGATCGTGCTGGTGGCGTCATCCATCGTGACGATCAGATCGAGCGGCGCCTGTCCCGCAAGCCAACGGTGTCGTGAGCCGTCCTGATGCAGCATCATCCCCTCGCACGGCTTCCTCTCACGCTTGCGCCGATGCGCGCCGCGGCGCTTCACACGCTCCACCAAACCCGCCGCATGCAACTGCGTCTTGGTCCACGTGTAGCCCCAGCCGAACTTGTGGTCGCGAACGCCCTGCTCGTGAAAGTGCTTCACGTTCCAACCGCGGTAGTGCGTCCGGTACAGCTCCAGCATGCGATCGACCTCGCCGCCCTCAATGCGCCTGGGCGAGGGCTTGCCCAACCGGCGGTCGATCAGACCCGCTTCGCCGTCGTCCTCGAACCGATCCCGGTAGCGCCGAAACTGGCGCTCCGACATTCCCAGCAGCTCCCCGGCCTCCATCATCGACAGCTCCCGCCGTTCCCAGCGGCTCAAAACGTCCCGAAACTTCAGCATTCTCCGGCCCTGCAGCCACGTCGCCCGGTTCATTGATTCGCCTCCACCCGGAGGCACAGAACCGGACAACTCGTGTGCTACCTAACCCGGACAACTCGTGTGCTATCGACAGAACAGGTATCAGCAATTGACGTGGTCTCGTGACCGCGTAGAATCGCATAGGGTTGGCGTCGCGGGAGCTTCCGAATTGGATCAATTGAAGATGCACAACGCTCTGCGGGCACGGAATCCGGCATTTCTCGCGACAGCCATTGCGTCAGTTACTTCCGGCCTAATCGTACTCTTCGCCTGCGCATCGTTCTCGATCGCCCAGAGCACCGTCGGCAAGGCGGTGGACGAAAGCGAAGGCGTCGCGGTCGCAAAGACCGTGGCCGCCATGCTGAGCGCCGGCCTCATCGTCATTTCGAACAACCAGGACCTC
>DATGCY010000645.1:0-3833 GCA_035311385.1 Candidatus Methylomirabilota bacterium | reverse complement strand
CAGTCGAAGGCCGGCATGATCTGTCCGTCTCCGAACGTCTCGATCTTGAACCGGCCACCCGTAGCCTCTTCGACCAGCTTCGCGAGCCGCTGAGCCGACCCCTGCATCACGTCGAGGCTCGTGGGCCAGGTGGTGGACATGCGCCACTGGAACTTCGGCTGCGCGATGACGTTCGGGGCGTCGACCGCTGCGGCGGCCGTCATCGCCGCCAGCGTGCCACTCGCCGTGACCAGGAACCTGCGCCGCTCGGTCGTCACATGGGCCTCCTCATTGAGACGTAGGGAGCGTCGACGCTCGGCGTTGCGGAGGCCGCCGCCCCGTGATTGCGATGAACCTGCGGGGTTCAGTCATGCCGTCTCCTCACCCCGCCACGAGCTGGTGATGGACGCCCTCGGCCACGTGGTCCCAGGGGCCGACCAGCGTCTGGAACTTCGTGTAGGACGTGCGGCGCCGATGGTAGTCGCGGTGGCCGCCGCCACCGTGGCCGCCTGGGTGATGAACCGTCGGCGGCCGAGGCTCAACCGTCCTCCGATTTCACCAGGGCGAGGCTCGAGGTCTCCGCGCGACGCCGATGTTCGAGAAAAGGTGTGCTTACTGTCTCGTGAACAGACCCGGGGCGGAGCAGGAGCGGAACACTCCGTCGACTCAACTGCGACGGCCGGTACGCGGTTGCTCCATCGCGATCACGGTACCTCGTCGTCAGGGCGGGCGATCATTGTCGACGCCCCCCGTCGGCCTCTCCGGTTCGGTCGCGCGAGTATAGGCGGCACGCCTTCCCCGGTCAACCGGGATCGCGAGACCCAACCGGCGGCCCTCTACCGCGGCGCGCGTCCCTCCCGCCCAAGCCTGGACGCGCGCCTGACGCGCGGACTATACTCGCCCGGACGTCGAGACGAGGAGGAGCGTGTCATGAAACCCACGCCGAAACAGCCAGCCGCGAGATACAGCGACGGGCATCCCCTGGACGAGGTTCACTACCTCGAGTCCAAGATCATCCTCAAGGGCGACCGCTTCACCTCCGTCGACAGCTTCACCGATTTCGCCAAAGTCGTGCGGCGCGCCGCGGACGACGTGGACATCGGCTTCTCGCGCAAGGGTTTCAAGGACGCCCTCCCCAAGATCCGTGAGGTCCTCTTCTTGGACACCGCGGACTTCCGGCTCTACAACAACGCCTTCATCCTGCGCCGACGGCTCTCCTACGAGCACGGCTTTGCCGCGGGGGCGCCGGAATTCGTCTTCAAGTTCCGCCATCCGGATCTGCAGAAGTGCGCAGAGATCGACGTGCGGCCAAAGGTTCGAGGCGACTACGAGATCAAGTTCAAGGCGGAGGCGCTCCCCCTGAAGGATCAGCTCGGAGGGATGCGGCTCCTCTACTCCCACAATGTGGAGTTCGCTCTGAGCCGAGATCGCAATACCGAGAGCACGTCCATGGCGAACCTGATGCGCATTTTCCCGCCGCTCATGTCCCTGCGTGGCTCCCGGCGACAGACCGTCGAGCTCGTGAACCACACCGCCGTCGAGGAGGTCCTCCTGGACATCGGCCGGCTGAACTTTGGCAAGGGAATCAAGGCCAAGGCCAACGTGGCGGTCTGGCGCACGCGGGGTGACGAGAAGCCCCTGGTGGGCGAATTCGCCTTCCAGTGCAAGTTCCAGCGCGATGACGAGCGGCATGCCGTGGCCATGAAGCGGTGCGAGCGGTTCTTCCTCGCCCTCCAGGACGCCGCGAAGGACTGGCTCGCTCTCGGGACGACGAAGACCGGTGCCGTCTATCGCCTCAAGGGCAACCCGCCGCAGGCGCACGAGTGAGCCGGTAACACTCCTGGGCGCGTCCACGGAACCTTCTGGGTCGGGTTGGGCATGAACATCCTGCCGAGCGCGCTCAAAGGCAACTGGCTCGGGGTTCACTTCGCGGTGAACATCTTCATCGCCACCACCCTGCTGTGGCTCCTCCTCCGCGTGGCGGCCAGCCTCAATCCGATCTGGGCCATCAGCTCGATGATCGCCGCCAGCGACCCGAATGTGCACGAAGCGGCCCGGACCTTCCGGGGCCGCATCATCAACGCCGGCCTCGGGTGCGTCACGGGGCTTTTCTTCCTGATCATCGGCCGTGGCCACGAATGGGCCCTTCCGCTGGGCCTGTCCGTGACGGTCCTCCTGTCCACCTACGTGGTGCGGGTGCAGGTCATGTGGCGCCAGGCGCCGATCACGGCCGCCCTGGTCATCGCCGCCGTCCTGACCCATCACTCCGAGCTCGGTGCCATCGAGGTGGGCCTGCGCAGAGTCGCCGAGGTCATGCTGGGCTGCGTGGTGGGCTTGGCCGTCAGCTGGCTCATGTCCAAGGTCTGGCCTCTGCCCGCCCCCGTCCCGCCGTCGTAGTAGCCAGGATCCAGACCGGTAGCGAAAATTTCCGCGCCGGCTGAGCGAGCTGGCGAAGAGCATGTGGCGAAAGGTGAAGGTGCCAAAATACCGGAAGGGTGAGCGTGGAGGGAGCCAGGAACGGAGTGATGCGATCGTGCGAGCCTGCAGGTTGGTTTCGCGGCGTCGCCTCCTGACGGCTGTGGCTGCGGCCGCCGTCTCTGTTGCGGCGGGGCGCAGCGGCGCAATCGGGCAAGACAAACCCAACGGCGGCTCGAGTCGAGGCGTGACGAGTCCGCACTTCGATCCCGGTGGGCCGGACGCGATCCGGTATGGCCAGGGCGAGGCCTATCCAGTGCCGGACGCCATCACCGCACGAGCTCAAGGTAACCCCTGGGAGCCCCGCTATCGCGTGGGCGCGTTCAGCCACCTCGATCAGCTCTACCCGACACGCACGGTGGCCCGCGCCGCCGTGCCCTGGGCATTCAAGTACGCCAACGCTGCCTTGCCGTATCAGTGGCGTGGACAGTCATCATCGCTGGACGACTATCTCGCGCGCAATCCGGTCAGCGGGCTACTGATTGCGCGGGACAACGTGATCCTGGTCGAGCGTTATCAGTACGCTAGGACAGACCGCGACCGGCTCCTGTCCCAGTCGATGGTGAAGTCCATCACTGGCGTGCTGGTGGGACTCGCCATCGCGGACGGCGCGATACGATCGGTGGACGACACGGTGGAGGCGTATGTGCCGGGCTTCAAGGGCAGCGAGTATGGGAGGACGCCGCTCCGCGACCTGCTGCACATGGCCTCCGGTGTCGATTTTGGCGAGGCGCGCGATGGCGGGCGCGACCTGAACCGGTTGTGGAACGACCTGGTGCTTGGCAATGGAGTGGTCAACAAAGGGTCAATCGCCAGCATGATCCAGTTCAACCACCGCCTCGTGCCACCCGGCACGCGGTTTCACTACGCAAGCATCGAGCCCGACGTGCTGGGACAGGTGCTCCGTCGTGTGCTCGGCCGGCCGCTTTCCCAGTACCTCGCGGAGAGGGTCTGGAGGCCGATTGGCGCGGAAGCGGACGCGACGTGGCTGCTCGACGCCGAGGGCTGCGAGCTGCCCCACTTCGGCTTCAGCGCCGTGCTCCGGGACTGGGCGCGGCTGGGCCGCCTCTTGGCGCATGACGGCGCCTGGGAAGGCAAGCAGGTCGTTCCCGCGTCCTGGATGCGGGACGCAACCACGCTTCGCCCCGCCTACGCGTACCTGGCGCCGGGGAGGGCCACGCCACACTTGGGCTACGGCTACTTGTTGTGGCTGCTGCCCGGTGAGCGTCGTCAGTTTGCCCTTCTGGGCGACAGTGGCCAGCGTATCTGCATCGACCCCTCCGCAAAGCTCGTGATGGTACACACCGCGCTCGAAGAGGGGGACGAGGTCTGGAGCCTGTGGTCGGCGGCGGTGCGGGAGTTTGCCTAGCGAGCGCTCC